>JANOKK010000627.1:0-2785 GCA_031419255.1 Betaproteobacteria bacterium | reverse complement strand
GACGCGATCAAGCAGTGCGAGGCAAGCGGTTTTGTCCGACAGAACTTCCGCGCAGGGCATGCCAACCATTTGCGCGGCCGCCTTGTTCATCAATTTGCAGAAGGCGGGGTTCACATAGCGCACGATATGCCTCACACCCTCAAGCGTGGCCATCGGCAATGGCGAATGTTCCGTGACCGCCCTGCAAAGACTCGGCAGATCGGATCGCGGCGGCACCAGTGAGAGTTCTGCACTCATCAATTGCGTACTATTTTTTGGCTTTCGGTTCCGGCGCGCGTTCGTCACCCTGCGTGGTACGCGAGCCGGTGCGTTTCGGGATGCCGGTGGTCAGGCCCTGATAGTCGGTGGTGCGCGGGCTGATCACGACCACCCCTTTATCAGTAATCACATACTCGCGAATGTCCTTGCTGTGATTGCCGCCGCGCATTTTGATCACCATCATCACTTTTCTCAGCTGGCCATCGATTTCCACATAGCGCATGCGGATAATGTCATCGGTCAGAAACGAAATTGTGTAGTGGCTGAACGATAGCGCCGTGAACGTATCCTCGACTTCCACCGTACTGAGAATGGTGACGCCGGCACCGGTCAAGGCACCGATCATGCGGTACAGCGATTCGCGAAAATCGGCGCGAAAACCGGGCGCCAGCGCCATCTCGAAACCGACCAGCGAATCGATGACGAGACGTTTTGCGCCGACGCGTTTGATGGCGTCAAGTATTTCCTGCATGGTTTCATCCACCGACAAATCGAGCGGACGCAGATAGAGAATTTCGAGCTTGCCCTTTTCCTGCGGCGTTTTCAGATTCAAGCCGAAACTGTCGGCACGATTGGTGTAGCCCACCGGGCGCTCTTCAAAGATCGCCATGATTCCCGGCTCGCCGCGCTTCAATCCGGCGGCAATGAATTGTGTGGCCAATGCCGATTTTCCGGTGCCGGACGGCCCCGCCACCAGCAGGCTGTCGCCTTCGCGAATGCCGCCGCCCATCATTTTGTCCAGCTCGGCAATGCCCGTGGAAAGCAGCCGATTGCCGGGTGCTTTGCGCTTGACCCCCACCAGGCCGAGCGTGCGCGAGAACGCCTGCAAGCCGGCATCGGTGATTCGCACGGTATGCAATCCTGGCACCGATGCCAACCCGCGCAATTTAATGATTTGCAATTTCCGCACCACCGAATTTCGCTCGGCCACCTGCGAAAGCCAGAACAGGCCGTCAACCACGGTGAACAATGGGTTGTCGCGAATTTCTTCCTGCGCGTATTCGCCAACCAGAAACGTCGTCGCCTGCCAACTGGCCAGAAATTGCGCCAGACGTTGAATGAACGATTGCATCTCAACCTGACCGGCCCCACCCAATACCGTGCGCATCACGGTGCGAAACGAATCCACCACCACCACGCCCGGCTGAACCGTCGTGACCTGCTTGATGATTTCTTCGAGAACCGCGTTCAAGTCGCGCGATAACAGCACGTCGCTGAGATTGATAAACCGAATCGCCTTGCCCAGTTTGGATTCATCGAAAAACGAAAACTGTTGCTGATAGCGCAGCATTTTGATGGCGGGTTCACCGAGCACGGTGAAGTACAGCGCTGGTTTTTTCACGCTCGCGTTGGCGAACACAATCTGATGCGCCATCGTGGTTTTGCCGCAGCCGGGGGTGCCGGCAATGATGTTGAACGAAAATTCCGGAATGCCGCCGCCCATGATGTCGTCCAGGCCGCGCACCCCGGTCGCGAGTTTGCGGATCGCGACTTTCGCGGGAACGCTCACGTTTTTTTTCGAGGGACTGCGTTTGTCGGCGTCACTTGGCTTTTTCATTGCGATCACTTTTACGAAAATCCTGACGGTTGGAAGACAGATCTGGCGAAAGGGTGGGCGGCAGGTTGGGCCAAATCTCGGCCATCAATCGAAGCGTCAACGCTTCACCCACGAACGCGACCAATAGCCCCAATAAATGGGCGAGAACCACGATGCGAGCCTCAAGAAAACGTTCGGCATCGAGTTGCACCTCAAGCGCGGCAAGCCCCTCCCACATTCCTTCGGCATTCAGGCCTATGTCGCGAAGCGAGGGGATTTCGGTAGTCGCCAGCACCAGCGAACGGGACATGAGCGCGTTGAAGCCGGTGCTTCCCATGAGATTCATCAGTGGCGGGCGAAGTTTTTCGATGACCGAAAACGGCGTGGCCGGGCTCGACCGGGATGCGTTTTTCAACTTCACGTCCTGCGCAATCAAATGCGCCGCGAAACTCCGCAACGATGGGGTGGCGGGGCTCATGCGATTTTGCCGATTGCGCCGTCACGCCATGGTGCGCAAGCGATCGGCATTTCACAAACCGGATCATCCACACGCGTGCTACAGGTACCCGTCGGGATTGTCGATTTGCGATGTTCAATTTTCATTCGACTTCCCCGGTCGAAGGTTGAGCGAAAGCGGCATTCAAAATGAAAATGCACGACTTCACGCCCAGTGTGACAGGTTTCATGTTTCACGTTTCAAAGAAGGCTGCCATCGAATGAATCCGTCGCCAACCATATTGTCCGTGAATCTGATTCAAACGGCGTTCATGGGTTGAAGAATTGCCGATTGAGCGTAACAGAAGTGTGATGAATCGCATGTAGGACAAATCCGACGTTTGTGCCGGACATTTTCTACACTTGAGGGTTGGCGTTTTGGGTGCCGGATGTGATGTGGCGATTAAACATGTTGAAGAATTTCAAATTACGTCGTTCCCGCGCAGGCGGGAATCCAGAGGCGTACGTTGCAAAGTCACTGGATCCCCGCCTGCG
>JANOKK010000626.1:0-9727 GCA_031419255.1 Betaproteobacteria bacterium | reverse complement strand
CGAGATTCACGACTTCTGGTACATCAATGCCGGTATCCAGCATGTCCACCGAAACAGCAAGACGCGGCTTGTCGTTTTTCTTGAACTTGGTGATGAGGCCGTCGCCATAGCTGCCGTTATGCACGCGTTCCACGCCGTGATAGATGACCTGCAACAATCCAACATGCTGCGGGTACATCTCTTCAAACACATCGCGTACGCGCTCGGCATGATCCTTTGTCATCGCAAATACAATGGTCTTGCCAGGCAAATTGCCCGCGCGATCCTTGATGCAGACCTCCATGACCTCTTCCCACTGGCGGAGCAAGGTATCGCGGTTGGAAACGAACACTTCCAGCTCGGTGCCTGAGTAGTCGAGCGCATCGGGATCAATCCCCTGCGCCGACAATAAGTCGCGATCTTCTTCACTCAAGTCCGCGCCCTTGATGCCCTTGCGCTGGAAACCCGTCTGCGCCTGATACAAACGAAAATCCACGAGCTGTTTCTCGTCAACGGCTTGTTGGTAGGTATAGAGGTAAGTTGGCGCGCCGTCGCGGCAATCGAACACACGGAAGGTATCGCGGTCAATAAAGTGTGCCGGTGTTGCGGTCAGGCCCACCATGCGAGCGTCGAAGTATTCGATCACCTCGGTGAAGCGGTTAAAGATCGAACGATGCGCTTCGTCAAACACAATCAGATCGAAGAAGGCCGGACTGAACCGCTCGAAGCAACGGCTCATGGTTTGAAGAGTCGCGACGTAGAGCCGCTTGTCGCGATCGATGTTGGTGGTGTGGATACGCACGCGAGGTTCATTTGGCAAGAAAGCCTTGAAGCCATCATTTAGCGTCTGTTCCACTAACGCATCGCGGTCCGCGAGGAACAGAATCTTCTGGGCAGAGGAACTGCGCAGGAACACGTCAATCAGGCCCATCGTGGTTCTGGTCTTGCCCGTGCCGGTGGCCATAATGAGCAGCGCACGGCGCTTACCCGCCGCGAACGCTTCGGCGGCGCGCCTGATGGCTTCGTGCTGATATGCACGGTCAACAATGGTGTTGTTGATTGGCTCTAATGCAGGTGGCTTGCTGTTCTCGCGAATGAAGCGCAGGCGCTCAAGGTCACTCGGCGAAAACATACCCGCAACAACGCGAGGGTGTGCCGCGCCAACATCCCAAAAATATGTCAGCAGACCATTGGTGAGAAAGCCGAACGGCGCAAAGGTCTGCCGCTTCGCGATTTCAGTAACGTAGTGGCGAAGTTGTTCTTCGCCTTCGCGTGGACTGCGGCAAGTGCGCTTTGCTTCGACAACCGCAATCACTTGGCCTGACGGGTTGTAGAAACAATAGTCGGTGACGCCGTTCCAAGGAGTTGCATCGTAGCCGTCTACTGGCACCTCTCGACGGACTTGGGTGTAGTCGTCAAGTTTCCAGCCCGCTTTTCGCAAGTCAGGATCGATGAGAATATAACGAGTCTGTCCCTCGTTAATGTCGAGCTTGGTTTTATTGCTGGAATTGGTCAGAAAAGACTCCCTACAGCGGCTTACTGTTTTTCATTTTTCCTGTCATCCGACAAGATAGACGGGATGATACATCGGCGGGAGAATGGGGTTAATGATCTGGTTGAATTGGTTCCACGGCGGACACGGGGACGCATAGAACAATTTGGGAGAGCCATGCTGCACTTTTTGGAAACTCTAGATAGGTGGAGTGGTCAGGCTGAAAATTCCCTAAGAAACGCGCCAAATATAGAGTCTTACCTGACTACGCTAAGGAACGAGCCGCAACGCGTGGAGTGTTTCCCCCGCCAACAACGGCGTCGCCCTGCCTTCCAGCCAGCCCTGATGCCCCGCGCCATAAAACGGCGATAGCGGATGCCCGCTTTGTCCGCCGGCGACGGTAAGGATGCCTTGTTCTTCCCGCCCGGGTGATACCACCAATCGCTGTGAAGCGCCAAACGTATTGCCGGCGACGCGCGGCATGTGGCTGTCGCCGGATTGGGGTGCGCTCGGCATGTCCAGGACGCGCAAGAGGAACGGCATCGCGCGCGAGAACGGGTGGCGGATCGTGGCCATGTTGCGTTTGCCCCAGGTGGCATCGTGCAAGTTGCCGTTCGATGCCACCAACTCGTCGTGAACCCATGCGATCTGTGTTGCCAAAAACTCATCCCAATTCGCGTGTGGTGGCGGCAACAGGTGCAGCGGCCGCGCACTCAACGCCTGCCAGACGGGGTACTCAAACCGTGCGTCGAAGCGGTACGCGTTGTAGCGCGCTTGCAGGTCTGCGACGCGCGCAGGCTGGCGGTCACTGGCATTGAGCCACGCCAACCAGAGTTGGCTTTGTACCCGCTCACGGAAGGCGCGCACGATGCGGTGCCCGGACTGATCGGCATCGGCGCGGCCATTCCAGCGTTTCAATTCGGCGGCGACGGCAGCGGTTTTTTCATTCGCGCCCGCAACCGATTGCGCGAGTACGCTCCAGCGTTTCAGGAATCGCGACTCGCTATCCAGTTGTATCGCATAGAGATCGGCCTCGGTCAACTTCGGCCGCTCCTTGAGGCTCTCTCGCAGCCGATCGCGAATCTGGCCCGCGCGCGCGCCCAAATCAAATCCGCCTTCACCAATTATATCTCCCGCCGCACCGGACATTTGCCGGCTGTTGGCGGTCCACAGTTGCGCGTCGGGCGGATTTTTCACCAGCGGATACTGCGCCGACGGCAACCATCCCCTGGGCAGGGATTCAATCGGCGTCAGTTGGCCGCGTGTCGCGCGCGGTGACGCGCGGGCGGGCATGCGTCCGAGAATCGTCCAAGCAATGTTGCCGGATTTGTCCGCGATCAAAATATTCTGGTGCGGCGTCGGCGTGAGTTGCGCAATGCTGATCGCCTCGTCGAGGCTCGTTGCCTGCATCATTGGCGCGACGCGATTGATCGCACCGCCTTCCCGATACAGGGCCCATGACAGCGCGTAACGATGGTTGATGTCTTCGCGCAGTATCGGGCCGAATTTCGTTTCGCGTACCTCAATCTCGACACTGTCGCCGCCCTTTATCGCGATGGTTTCGCGCTGCGGCGCGATGGGCGGGTTGTCATTGCCGGTCTTCGGCAGCGCCACCCAATCGAACCATTGTCCATAGCTGTTGGTGAATCCCCATGCAACATCGCCGTTGCTGCCTGCCACCACTTGCGCTACGCCTGGCAACGTGACCCCCGCGATGCGCTTTGCCTTTTCACCCGTGCCGATGGTCACTTGCGCGCGAAACCAGATGCTGGGTACACCGAGGCCCAGATGCATGTCGCCCGCGAACATTGCGCCGCCGTGCGTGGTGCGCGCACCGCCGATGGCCCAGTTGTTGCTGCCGATGAATTGATCGCTCTCACCATTGCTGAGCGCACCGGTTTTGATGGTGTATGGCGGAAAATTGCGCACATCGATTTCCTGAGACGTCGGCAATGCAACCGGCGCGACGATGCTGCCGTCGAGCGCCGCATCCCATTCGCCGCCGTGCGGCTGCAACCAATCGAAGGCGCGGTCGCCCAACATTTTTCGCAACTGGATTTCCGAGAAACGCTTATCGATCGAGTTGTTCTGCAACATGAAATACATTTCCGCCAGCACCAACAGCGAATCGACTTCACGCCACGCCTCGGGTTGGCACCGCAACAGCAGGTATTGCCATGGGCGAATCGGGAACGCGTTCAAGCCGTTGTTGACGCCATCGGTATAGGCAGCGATCCACGTGCGATCTTCGGCGGATGCGGCCTGATATTGCGTATTCATGCGGGTGCGCATGCGGTGCAGGCGTTTTTCCTTGTCCATCGACAGCGTGGCCGCGCCGAGCAGCGCGGAGAGTTCGCCGGCGGCCGAGCGTCGCGCCAAATCCATCTCGAAAAACCGCTCCTGCGCGTGCACGTAACCGAGCGCGCGCATCGCGTCGAGCGGGTTCTGCGCGGTGATGGCGACGGTGCCGTCGGCGTCGCGAGTTAGCGAGACCGGCGCAGCAAGACTGGCAAGCTTGATGTCGCCGTCGAGCGTCGGCAGGCTCGCACGCACAGCGCACCACGCAGCGATTGCGACCACCACGATCAGGAAAAAGATCGCAATGAGGAGCTTTGCGCCGATGCGCAATAATTTTTTCATTTCTGATCCTTGTTGCGCTTGGCCCGTGGATGTGCGGCGTCATACACCTTGGCGAGATGTTGGAAGTCCAGATGCGTATAGACCTGTGTGGAGGCGATGCTTGCATGGCCCAACATTTCCTGTACCGCGCGCAAGTCTCCCGAGGATTGCAACACGTGTGAGGCGAACGAATGCCGCAGCATGTGCGGATGCGGATCCTGCGTGATGCCCTGTTTCGCGGCCCAGCCCTTGATGCGCGCCTGCAACGTGCGCGGCGAAATGCGCGCGCCATGCGCACCCAGAAACAGTGCCGACCCGGCCGCGCCTTTTTGCTCACCCCGTGCGGCCAGCCAACGTTTGACTGCCTCCATCGCGTGCCGCCCCACCGGCACGATGCGCGTCTTGCCGCCTTTGCCCTCTACGCGTACCTCGCCACTGCCGAGATCGATGCCGCCGATATCGAGCCCTGTCACTTCCGAAATGCGCAGCCCCGACGAATACAAAAGCTCGAAGATGGCGCGGTCGCGGATACCGGCGGGCGTATCCTCGCTGAAGCTCACCAGCCGCACCGCTTCATCGGGCGATAACGTCTGCGGCAGGCGTTTGGCGGGCTTGGGCGCTTTTACGGTGGCGACCGGATTGACGGACACTCTCTGTTCGCCAAGCAGGAAATCGAAATAGCCGCGCCAACCGGAAAGTACCCGCGCGAGCGTTTTCGGCGAAAGTCCTTTGCTGTGCAAAGCGGCGGCGAAGCGGCGGATATCGGTTTCGGTGAAGGTATCCAGCGCGCGCGTCTGTCCGCCTTTGCGATCGACCGCGAGCGAAGACAACAACTCAAGATCGCGTCGATAACTTTTCACTGTCAGTATCGCGAGCCGCCGCTCATGCGAAAGGAAATTCAGGTAGCGGTCAATGGAAGCATCCATTGAGTGGGCAAAAATTTTCAGGCCGATTGCGGCGCATCGGGTGGATCGGCAGGCACGACAGCGGCGGGGGGCAGAAACGTTAAATGTCGCGCCAGACAATGCGCGAGCGCGTCGCCGATGCGTGCCAAAAACACCGTACCCATGTCGGCATAAAAACGTTCCGCGTTCTCAGACGCCATCTGCAGCAAGCCGAATGTTTGCCCGGCCCTGAGCGGCACCAGGGCATACGATTTCAAATGCGCGGCATGTTCGCCGAACCATTGATTGGTTTCATACACTGGGTGGCTGCCGCAATACGGTGCCTTCATCGCTTCAACAAAGCGATGCAGTTCCACACCGACGGATTGGAATTCAGGCGTCGGCGAGTCGGGCATCTCCACATCCCAAAAACGCACGGCCACATGCGGCACCTGGAAATTGTCGAGCAATTCCAGATACACGGTGTCGATTAGTTGATCGAGCGTCTGGCAATCGATCAGCTTCATCGACAAGGCGTGGATTTTTTCCGAGAGCGCGTCGTTCTCTTCGCCGAATTGAATCAGCTCGGCGAGTTTGATTTCGAGCAGCTTCACTTTTTCGCGCGTGGCGATCAGTTGCCGCTCGGGAATCGACACTGTGCGGCCGCCGTGCGGATGCGCGACATTGATATGCAGCAACACATCGACATGTTGCTCAAAAAAATCCGGAGGCGCTCTCAGGAATTCGGCGATTTGTTCGGTACTGAAGTCGTTCGACACGGGGGTGTGGCCTTTTCTTTAAATTGAAATTTCGCCCTTGAACACCGTGGCGGTCGTGCCGGTCATGAAGACCGGCGCGCCCGCATCCGCAAGGCCCCGCCATGTTACCGTGAGTTCGCCGCCGCGCGCGTTCACGGTCACGGCCTCGTCGAGCAATCCCCAACGAATGCCGGTGACCACCGCCGCACAGGCACCCGTGCCACAGGCAAGCGTCTCACCGGCGCCGCGCTCCCACACACGCAGGCGGATGCGAGTGCGATCGACGATTTGCATGAAGCCAGCGTTGACGCGGTTGGTAAATTTTTCGTGGTGCTCGATCAATGGCCCCGTCTCCGCGACGCTGGCCTGATCGACATTCGCCACCACTTGTACCGCGTGCGGATTGCCCATCGATAGCGCGCCGATGGAAATGTGCGTGCCGCGTACATCTAGCGCGTATTTGAGTGCCTCGACTTCGGCCTTGAAGGGAATCTCGGCAGGCGTGAAGCGCGGCGGCCCCATATTCACCGTGACGCGGCCATCAGCCTCGATTTTCGGCACGATCAGGCCAGATGATGTCTCGACGCGGATTTCGGTCTTGGTAGTGAGGCCTTCATCGCGCACAAATTGCGCGAAACAGCGTGCGCCATTGCCGCATTGCTCGACCTCAAAGCCATCGGCATTGAAAATGCGGTAGCGAAAATCGGCATCGCCCAACGCGGGCTCGACAACCAACAGTTGATCGCAACCTACGCCGAGGTGACGATCGGCGATGCGCTGGATTTGCGCGGGCGACAGGGAAATTTTCTGCGCGATGCCATTGAGCATCACGAAATCATTGCCCTGGCCGTGCATCTTGGTGAAGCGGAACACGGCGCGGGGCGAGGCGGAATGGGTCAACGCGATGTTTTCAATGCGATGCGGCTATTCGGGGGTGTAAATGAACGGGCTGTCCTGAAGATTCGGGTCTTTTTCGATCTCGGAACAATCTTCGACATTCATCGCGGGTGGCTGATCGGGCGGGTTTTTCACGGAGGCGCGGAATTCGGGATCCGAGATCGCCTGCTTGACGGCGTACTCGCAGGCGGAATCCTCAGTTTCGGATTGCACATAGACGGTCTTGATGAAGCCGTACCAGCCGTCCTTGCCTTCCCGGTGCAACAGAAAATGTTCGCCACGCAACAAGACTTGGAATTGAGCCATGCTTGTGATCCTTTCGCTGCCTTTATGACGCTATTTGTGACGCCTCTATAGATGCCCATTTAATCACATTGGTCGCGGTTGGGGTAGTGTGGTGGCGATGAGACTGCGTGAAAATGAGGCATCGTCAAAACACTCAATAAGGGTAATCGTCTCCCTGCGGCCGCGTCTTGAAGCGCTTGTGAACCCAGAAATACTGATCCGGTATTTCGCGGATGCGGTCTTCCAGAAACGCATTCATTCGCCGCGCATCCGCCGCCGCATCCCCCGACGGAAAATTCTCCCAAGCCGGATAATAGCGCGCCTCATAGCCTTCCTCCGTTTGCCGGGTAATGAGCGGAATGACTTTCGCGCCAGTAATTTCGCAAAGTCGCGAAACCGCAGTGACAGTGGCGGTTTTGATGCCGAAAAAATCGACGAACGCGGCATCCTTCGCGCCGAAATCCATGTCCGGCAAATAATAGAAAGGCCGCTTTTCCCTCAGTGCTTTCAACACCGGTCGCAATCCCTGCTGGCGAGTGATCAGCAACGCGTCGCTGAAACGTTTGCGGGCGCGGCGAAGGGCAGCATCGAACACCTTATTCTTCTGTTCGGAATACATCGAAAATCCTTCCGGATAATCGTGCGAAAAGCGCGCGCCGCCAATATCGAGCCCGACAAAATGCGGTGCGAGCACAATGATCGGCACTTTGCCACGCCATTCATCCATGAAATGCCGATCGCGCACCACCACATTCGCGAGCGCCGCATCCACTGGTGCGTACCAGAGTTGGCCCAGTTCAAGCGTCGATCGTGTCAGATTCTTGAACACGCCACGACCGATGGATTCGCGTTCCTGTGCGGATTTTTCCGGAAAGCACAACTTCAAATTGATCAGCGTCACGCGCTTCCTGCCCCAATGAAACAGCAGGGAACCAAGGCCGTTGGCGATGGCGATGACCCACGTGCGTGGCAACCAGCGCAGGCACCAGAGAATAAACAAAACAAATCGCATGGGCGCTATTTTGCACGTGATCGGGCAGAAAGCGATTGTCGGCCTGAGTCACGCGAAGGGTCCCGGCAAGTAGGTGGCGTCCCACGCGGCGCTGGGATGAATATGGATATAAAATTAAAACACAAGCACTGTAGCGGCGTTGCAGGCATTTGTGCCCCGAAACGCCCGCCAATACTGGGGTTTGACAATTTTATGCGACGCAATCCTTGACGGAACCCGCCCCGCAAGCCATAATTCGCGCCCTCCGCGAGTGTTGTCGCAACGGTTGTCACCACTCGAAGATTGGCCAATTAGCTCAGCCGGTTAGAGCAACGGAATCATAATCCGTGGGTCCCCTGTTCGAATCAGGGATTGGCCACCAAACATCCTGATTTGTGAGCGTCATTTCCATTTCCAAGAACACGCTGGTTCGCGGCACGTCTGGGAGAATGATAGTGACACCCACAAATTTGTCAGCAACATTTGGCGCGTTTTTTTCGGAACAGTTGCCACGCGTGCGCCCGTCGTAGTTCGGAACGTTGCATGATCACGCTGCAGGTGGCGCCAGACAGGATCCACATACGCATTCGCACATTGTCAGAGCGTCCCAGCTCTCACCGTACAGTACTTGTGATGGCTTCATGCGGATTTGCGCCAAAAGGGATATGCCAATTTGTCAACGGTAGAGCCATGGGGAGTTCTGCGTGGCAATTTCACCTAAGGATTACAAGTCACCCCAGAGTGTCGCCATGACCTCTGCAAAGCGTCGTCCGATCTGATTTTCAAGCGGATGCTTGCCGTTTATGACAACCTGTTTCCCAGCAACAAAAACGTCGCGCACGACTGACCCGTCGCTTGCAAAAATCAATGCGTCAAGAATGTGAGACGGCGGAATGCCGATAAGGCCCGGCAATTGTGTGTCGAGAATCAACATATCAGCCCTCGCACCTATGACAAATCCCCAGGGTGTCGCGCCCGCAGCATGTTGGCCGCCGCACAGCACGGCGTCAAACAAACGCGCGGCAGTGGCCGGCTGCCCAAAGTTTGGCGCGGCGGCAACGTTTCGCCGTTGCGAGACCAATCGCTGACCGTACTCGAGCCAACGCAATTCTTCCGCCCAATTGCGCGTCACCTGGCTGTCGGACCCGATCGCAATGGGTACCTTCGCCGCCAACCATGCAGGCAAGTCGATCATGCCGTCCCCGAGATTGGCCTCGGTGCTGGGACAAATGACAATTCCCGCACCGCTGCGCGCCACTGAATCAACTTCTCCCGGTGTGGCGTGTGTCGCGTGTATCAATTGCCAACGCGAATCGGGATGGAAGTCCTGGCAAAGCAACTCAATCGGGCGTAACCCCGAGGCTGCAAGACATTCATCGACTTCCCGTATTTGCTCGGCGATGTGCAGATGTATGGGTACTTCGTCATCGCCCACCATCTGCACGAGTTGCTCGATGGATTCTCTAGAAGCCGCGCGTAGTGAGTGGATGGCCACCCCCGCATTGACCAGTGCGCGGCGAGAAGTTTGAATCGCGCGGTAGAGGTTGTGAATCAGTTCGGGCGTGCCGGCAAACCTTCGCTGGTCATCGCGAAGAGTCGGCTGACTGAATCCGGCGCGTTCATAGAAAACGGGCAAGAGGGTTAATCCAATGCCTGCGTCTTCCGCTCCGTCAGCGAGAGCCCAACTTATTGTGCCCGGGTCGGCATAGGCCTGACCGGTCTCTGCGTGGTGCAGGTAATGAAACTCGCATACTTGGGTATAGCCCCCCTTTAGCATCTCAATATACAACTGCGCCGCCACCGCGCGCATCTGATCGGCGGT
>JANOKK010000625.1:0-6369 GCA_031419255.1 Betaproteobacteria bacterium | reverse complement strand
CAAAATGCACACCAAAATCTGCGCGTTCGCGTTTTCAAATTCGCTTCCCTCTCCTCGGCCACGCCATTGCCCCAGATTGAATCAATGGAAAGAGTCTACTCCCGGTGCTCGTCTCACAAAAACTATTGCAACATCCTGCGGTGGTTTTGCCACCCCGGCGGCGGCGCAAGAATGGGTCGTCAAATATCGTTGCGTGCCGAATCGTCGTGAAAGCGTTCGCCATGAGAAAATCGTGGAAACGACTTAACGTGCCAGATTGAGCGTGAAAACACCTAACTCCAGCACTGGCGGGCCTTTCCAAGGCATTTCCGCCTGAACGCCTCACCGGCACTAGAGTTTCAGCCTAAGGCAATACGAGATAATCCATGAACATCTCCACCACTGAAGAAATCATTGACGACATCCGCCAAGGCAAGATCGTCGTGCTGGTCGATGCCGAAGACCGCGAGAACGAAGGCGATTTGATCTTCGCGGCTGATCACGTCACGCCGGAGAAAATCAATTTCTTGGCCACGCATGGCCGCGGGCTGATCTGCATGCCCGTGACCCGTGAACATGCGAAGCAATTGAAACTCACGCCGATGGCGGCCAACAATCTCACCGTCCATGGCACCAATTTTACGGTGGCAATTGAAGCGGCGGACGGTGTCAGCACGGGCATCTCGGCGGCCGACCGCGCGCATACGATTCGTATCGCCACGCGCGCGAATGCGAAGCCGGAAGATATCGTGCAACCGGGACACGTGTTTCCATTGGTCGCTCAACCGGGCGGTGTGCTCGCGCGCGCAGGACATACCGAAGCATGCTGCGATTTCGCGCGGCTCGCCGGCCTGAATCCCGCAGCCGTGTTGTGCGAAATCATGAACGAAGACGGCACCATGGCGCGCATGCCGGATCTGGTTCCATTCGCGGCGAAACATGGTTTGAAACTGGGCACCATTGCCGACTTGATCCGCTATAGATCAATTACCGAAACGCTGGTCGAGCGCGTGTCGGAAAAAACGGTTTCAACACCTTATGGGCCGTTTCAATTGCATGCGTTCCACGACAAGACGGTGGATGAAGTGCACCTCGCCTTGACTCGCGGCGACATTCAGCCCGATGTACCGGTGCTGACTCGCGTGCATGAGCCTTTCACCTCGCTTGACCTGTTCGATTTCGACAACGGCCATCACGCGTACTCGGTGGCGGAGGCGATGCGCATCGTCGCGACTGAAGGCAAAGGCGTGATCGTGTTGTTGCGGCGACACGAATCAGCCGTAACCATTCTTGAGCGTTTTTCCACCGATGTCGCCGCCCCCAAACGCACGGCAAAGTGGGATCCGCGCATGCACGGCATCGGCGCGCAGATTTTGCGGCAACTAAACGTAAAAAAAATGCGCGTGCTGGCGTGGCCGAAAAAAATCCCGTCGATGGCAGGGTTCGATCTGGAAGTGGTGGAATACGTGCCGCCGGGCAATGAGCGCAAACTGAAGGCGGTATGAATTCAATCAAACAAAACCTCGATGGCAAGAATCTGCGCATCGGCATTGTGCAAAGCCGATTCAACGAACCGGTGGTGATAAAAATGCTCGCCGCATGCGTGGATGCGCTCAAAAACAATGGCGTGGCGGATGCGGATATCGAGCATGTGTCGGTGCCCGGCGCATTGGAAATTCCGCCCGCATTGCAATCGATGGCTCTGGCGCGGCGCTTCGATGCGTTGATCGCGATCGGCGCGGTGATTCGCGGCGAAACCTACCATTTTGAGATTGTCTCGAACGAAAGCTGCCGCGGCGTGATGGATGTGATGCTGGAAACCGGCGTGCCGATCGCGAACGGCATACTGACGGTCGACACCGATGCGCAAGCGCTGGCTCGAGTCGACGAGAAGGGCACCGATTGCGCGCACGCCGCCATCGAAATGGCGCACACATTGCGTGCAATCGCCGCAATTCCAAAGGATGCAAAATGAAAAGTGCCCGCCGCCGTTCACGCGAATTTGCGTTGCAGGCCTTGTATCAATGGCAACTTGCAGGACAGAGTCTCGCCGATATCGAAAAACAGTACGCCGCGGCCGAGGGCTTCGACAAAGCGGACGCAAAATTGTTTTCGCTACTCGTCAGCGGCGTGCTGAAACATCGCGATGAGCTGGAAAGCGCACTGGTGCCGCATCTCGATCGTGTCTGGATTGAGGTGAGCCCGATCGAGCGCGCGGTGTTACTGATCGCGGCTCAAGAGTTGACGGCGATGGCGGATACGCCCTATCGCGTGATCATCAACGAAGCAATCGAACTCGCAAAGTCTTTCGGCGGCACCGATGGGCACAAATACGTGAATGGTGTGCTCGATAAATTTGCTGCCAGCGCACGCGTGGCAGAAATCGACGCGCAAGGCGAGCGCCCCGCGCCGAAACGTCCGCGTGCGGAGAAGCCGGCACCAACGGTGACGACCAAGGCGCGCCGGGTGGCGAGGGCACCGGCAACGGTGACGAAGAAAAGCGCGATCAAAAGCTGATTCCTATGCCGGCCGGGCATTTATGTACTCCGTCATTCCCGCAAGTGACGTCAATGACCCCAGAATTCAATCTCATCGCAACATACTTCACGCGCCCCACGCAACGCGCGACGCTCGGCGTCGGCGACGATTGCGCGCTGATTGCACCGGCACACGGCTGCGAACTCGCGATTTCCACTGACACGCTGGTGTCCGGTACGCATTTCTTCGCCAATGCAGATTCATTCAAACTCGGCCACAAGGCACTCGCAGTGAATTTATCGGATCTGGCGGCAATGGGTGCGCTGCCACGCTACGTCACGCTCGCTTTAACGCTGCCGTCGATCAACCCGGCGTGGCTTGATGAATTTGCGCGCGGATTTTTCGCGCTGGCTGAATCGTCGGGCGTGGAATTGATCGGTGGCGATACCACGCGCGGACCGCTGGCGATGACCTTGACCGTGTTCGGTGAAGTCGCGGCGGGCAAGGCATTGCGCCGCGATCGCGGGTTGGCCGGTGACGATATTTGGGTGTCGGGCAATCTTGGTGGTGCGGCGATTGCGCTAAAACATTTGCAGGAGTCCGCGGCAATTCCAAAAGAACATATTGAATCCGCCCTCGCCTGCCTGCACACGCCCATTCCGCGTAACTCGCTCGGCTGCGCGTTGGTGGGCGTCGCCAACGCGGCCATCGATATTTCCGATGGACTCATCGCCGATCTTTCACATATTTGCGAGCGTTCCGGTCTCGCGGCAGCCGTCAATTGGCCCACCGTGCCGCAAGCACCCGCACTTCGCTCGGTCTCGCCGGAACTTGCATTGACATGCGCATTGGCGGGGGGTGACGATTACGAACTTTGTTTCACTGCGCGTGAGAATCGTCGCGAGGAAATTGCCACAATCGGCAACTCAGCCGGTGTCGCGTTGACGCGCATCGGTAAAATGCGCGCGGGAAATCCACACGTCACGGTACTCGATGCGCACGGCGAACCGATGAATATCCCTCGCGCCGGCTTCGATCACTTCACGCCATGACTCAACACCGACCCGATACCAAGTTCCTTTTCGCGCATCCCGCGCATTTTCTCGCCTTCGGTTTCGGCGCGGGCTTGATGCCGAAAGCGCCGGGCACTTGGGGCACACTAGTGGCGCTGCCGATTTTTGCACTTGCACAATTCGGCGGAGTGATCGCCGTGCTGGCAGCGGCGGCGATATTTTTTATTATCGGCATTTGGGCGTCCGGTATCGCGGGCCGCGCATTGGGTGTCGCCGATCACGGTGGCATCGTGATCGACGAAATCGCCGCATTCCTGCTGGTGCTCGCATTCACACCACCGACGTTTGCATGGTGGCTGACCGCGTTCGCAGTCTTCCGCGCCTTCGATATTTTTAAGCCCTGGCCGATTCGTTGGGCAGATCGCAACATCAAAGGCGGCTTCGGCGTAATGTTCGATGACCTGCTCGCAGCCGGTTTTTCGATCGCGGGAATTTTTCTGCTTCGCGCAGTGTCGAACGCCATAATTTGAATGTGAAGGTGACGCTATGACCAACCCCATTTCTCGCGGCCCGGCCGAATGGCCCTATCCGACACTGTTCGCGCATCGCGGCGGCGGATTGCACGCACCGGAAAATACCATTGCGGCCATCAAGGCCGGCCATGCACGCGGCTACATGGCTTTCGAGTTCGACGTGAAATTGAGCGGCGACGGCGTGGCAATGCTGATGCACGATTCCACACTGGAACGCACCACGAACGGTCGCGGTCACGTCGCAGAAAAAAACATGGCAGATCTGGAAAAACTCGATGCTGGTGCCTGGCACAGTGACGCATTTCGCGGCGAGTCGGTGTCGCGATTTTCCGCTGTCGCCGCGTATTTGCATGCGCATGGATTGATGGCGAATGTCGAGATCAAACCCTGCCCAACGCGCGACGCCGAGACCGGAAAGTTGGTCGGTGAGATGTGCACAGAGATCTGGCGCGATCGACTCATCAAGCCGTTGATTTCTTCCTTCAGTGTCGACGCGTTGCGCGCCGCGCGTGCGGCAGCGCCGGATCTGCCGATGGGCCTGCTGGTGGAGACGCCACTCGAATCGCACCTTGCGCTGTTGCAAAGCCTCACCTGTGTCTCGATTCATTGCCATCACGCGCGTGTCGATCCAGCACTGGTGCGGTTTTTCCACGGGCACGGTTATCGAGTACTCACCTACACAGTCAACGACGAGTCGCGGCTTGATGCATTGCTGGCGATGGGTGTCGACGGTGTCTTTACCGACGCGCTGGAATTGATGGCGCGGCAAAATAGTGAGTTATTGACGGATACCGGAAGGCCGATGCGCGATGCGCTTGATGCCGATGACGAGTGGCGTGCGGCAGAGCCGCCGATGCCATAGCGCCGTAGTCCATTTTTCGATCTTTAGTACTGTCATCCTGAGCGAAGCGAAGGATCTCGTCATGAGAAGATCCTTCGCTTAGCTCAGGATTACAGCCAAATATTTAAAATGAATTTGAATTAATCCCCAACCAAAAACAATTTAATTCGATTTCGCCCGAACAGGCGCGCGTACTCAGACGATTCGGTCAGTTCTCTGGCGAGCAACACACCCAGCCCGCCGACTTTGCGCTGCTCGATCGCACCACCAAGCGCCACCTGCTCCACCACGCCAAAGGGATTGAACGCGGGCGCGCAATCGAGATAGGTCAATGTCACGGTCTGCACACGCGCTTCAAGTGCGATCCATACCGGGCGCTCGCAATCGCCGCCGTGGCCGTGCCTGACGGTGTTGGTGAATAATTCTTCCACCACCAGATTCAAACGAAACGTTGACGGGCGCGCGACATCTGCCATGCCGCAAAACGACTCGATAAAGGTGCGCACATCGCGCACCGCCGTGAGGCGTGCGGGAAACATGGTCTCGCGCCGTGTCAGGCTATTCACGCGTGAGCCTTCCGAAGCAATATAATGTTTTCAAGGCGTACCTGTTATCGACATTTTCCCGAAGGAGATTGCCATGCACGGTCAGTGGATTTTCGCGGTTTCGACATTATTTTTTGCGGCCTCAGCGTGGGGCAATGAAGCCGGTCAGATCAAGGTAGCCAAAGGCAGCGCGTTTGTCCAGCGCGACGGTCAAAAATTGCCGGCCACGGTCGGCATGAAAGTACGCACGGCCGATGTCTTGACCACCGGCGCAGACGGCGCAATCGGCGTGACTTTTCTCGATAACAGTCTCGTCTCAACCGGGCCCAACAGCGTATTCGCGATCGACCGATATCGCTTCGACGGCACCACGCACGAGGGTGCCTTCGATGGCGCATTGAAGAAAGGCACGCTCGCCGCCGTCTCCGGCAAGATGGTGAAGCAGGCGCCAGAATCGATGCGCATTCGCACGCCGGCCAGCATCATGGGTGTGCGCGGCACTGAATTTCTGGTCAGAGTTGATGATGCCGGAGACACCGCCTCAGTGCGTCCCTCAGTCGAGCGTCTTGCCGACCGCCCGTCATCTGACCGTCCATGAATCGCATCCACCTCGCCGGCATCGCCAGCGCGCTGCTGCTCGGCGCGTGCGCGCAAACGACGACGCGCGCGCCGTTGGGCGACGAACTCGTTGTCGTGCTGCCCGCCAGTGCTAACCACAATGACGGCAAGGTCGGCGGCGTAATCGTGCGCCGGGAAGGCGCTGAGCAATTGTTGGATAAGCCCTATGCCGCATCGCGTATCGTCGCCCAAGGCAAGCCGCAAGCCGCGCAATTGAATGCTGCTGAAGTGAACAATACATTCGGCCCCGCGCTGGCCGCGCTGCCTGGCAAACCCGCGACCTTCCTCGTATATTTTCTGGAAGGCAAGGACGAACTCACGGCCGCCTCAAACGCGGAATTGAAAAATCTGTTCGCCGAAAT
>JANOKK010000624.1:0-4166 GCA_031419255.1 Betaproteobacteria bacterium | reverse complement strand
ATTTGCGCTTGCCGGATGAAGCGGCCGAAATCGACAATGCTTCGGCGGCGTCTGAAACGTTCCACGATCTTCCCGATCTGCGCGCGGTTATGGACGGCGTTGCCTTGCGCACACAACGCTCCAATGCTGAACTTCACCGCGAACTCTGCCCCCCGCAGCCCATTGCGCGTCTCATATTTGAAGTGCTGGAACAGCTTCGCGTCGAATCGTCCGTGGCCTCTTACATGCCGGGCCAACAGCACAATTTACATCGGCGTTTTGCACGCTGGTCCGAGCGTTTCTATCACTCCGGCCTGACCGAGACCGATTTGGGCTTGCTGCTGTTTTCGGTTTCGCAAATTTGCTGGGCGCGCCTTAGCGGCCTGCCATTGCCGGAAGAAATCGATGGCGCAATCGAGAGTACGCGTGCCAATCTGGCACCGATGATAGGCGTTGCACTCGCCGGGTTGAAGCGCCATCGGCTTGATCAGCGTGCGTATGCTGAATGCGCGCTCGCAATCGCGCGCGTGGTCGATGAGTTGATTCGCGCCGAACGCGCGGCACGAAGCGAAGATGACGCAAGCGAACGGTGGGACGACGCCAAGGCGCTCGCCGCGTTTACGTTATCGCTCAATTTCGATCAGGATGACGACGAGGACGACGATGGTTTCACCCGCGTCGTTACCGGCAACAGCAATGTGCTCGCGGATTCGACGACCGGTTATCGCGTGTTCACCACACGATACGATGTGGAGGCAAATGCAACAACCTTGGTGCGGGCACCACAACTCAAAATCTATCGCGAGCAACTGGATGCAATGGTGCGCGAACAAGGCATCAATATCGCACACCTCGCAAGGCAATTGAGGGCCATCCTCGCGATGCCGCAAATCGACGGCTGGAATTTTGGTGAGGAAGCGGGTGTGCTGGATGGCGCACGTCTGGCGCAACTGGTCGCAACACCCGCGCACCAGCGCATCTTCAAACAAGTGCGTAACACGCCGCATGTCGATTGCATGATCAGTTTTCTGATCGACTGTTCCGGCTCGATGAAAACGCATATCGAAACGGTCGTGGTGCTTGCCGATATCATGGCGCGCGCGCTCGATATGATCGGTGCCGATAATGAAATTCTCGGCTACTCCACCGCCGCATGGAACGGCGGACGCGCGCGCAAGGATTGGCTTGCCGCTGGAAAGCCCCCGCATCCCGGGCGCCTGAACGAACGCTCTCACCTCATATTCAAGAGTGCCGATCAACGCTGGCGGCACGCACGGCCATCGATTGGCGCGCTATTGAAGCCCGATCTTTTTCGCGAAGGCATTGACGGCGAGGCGGTCGAATGGGCCAGTACACGCATGGCATCGCGCCAATGCAGTCGGCGCATTCTAATCGTCGTTTCCGATGGCTGCCCCATGGATACCGCCACAATGCAGACAAACGATCATTTCTACCTTGATCATCATTTGAGACAAGTCGTCGCACCGCTTGAGCGGCAGGGCGGCATCGAAATTATTGGCTTGGGCGTGGGGCTGGATTTGAGCCCTTATTACCGCAGAAGTCTTGGCGTCGACACGGGCCGAAAATTGGATCGCCACTTGTTGTTTGATTTGTTGCGGTTGATGGCGGGCAGGCGGTAACGTCGATCATTGAGCCGGGACTGCGCGTACAGGTCGGGAGTCGTTTCGTCGCAGGATGGATATCGCGACGCGACACCCATCCTGCGTGTGTCGAGCGCCGTCTACTGAACGGTGAACGGTGAACGGTGAACGGTGAACGGTGAAAATTGAGCGCAGTCAACCTGCCTTCAATCCCGCGCGCGCTTCTATTTCAAGATGACACGGTGCCAGCAGCAGATGCGTGAGTGCTTCCGTGTCGCGGGTGTGCATGTGATCGGCAAAGTCGACCAGGCGTGCGTCACTCGATTCCGTCAATGCAACAATCAGTGCGCGCGCCGCTTCGCGCGGCGTGGCGCGACCCGCCTGATAGCCGGGCCAATCCTTGTAATGCGACAGCAATTGCTCGCGATGATCCTGATATAGCGCCGACACTTTTGTGTAATCGAGCTCGGTTTTTTTGGCCGCAATTTCCGCGTCGATCTCGGCATCGGTGTGACGGTAGCGGGTTTTTTCGGCCTCGGTCCAATGCGGTTTTTCGCCATGATGTTCGCGTAATGTCGCCATCGTGAGCTTCAATTCAATCTGCGAATGCGTGTGACTGTCGCGAAACACGTGCAGCAGATTTGCGCCGTGGCCCTCGGTGCCAACGTACTTCATACCGGCGGCGACACGCCGCGGATTGAAACGAAACTGGCGATCGCATGCCGCCTTCAGGGTATCGAGTAGTGCGCCGGTTTTCGCGGGATTCATGCTGATGACTCCTTTGCGGAAAATCTTGACCCGCGCGAGCGGCGCAGCAATCGGGGGCAATATCTGATCAATACGACTATTGCGACGTCAGGTAAGTGCCCGCGGCACCCACCGCGATGTAGCCGGTCGCGGTGCGTGTGATCGCGGTCAGTTCATTGGTTGTGCCTGACACCTGCGATTGCCAGGTTAGACCGTCGGCGCTGGTGTATATCGCGCCATTGGTGCCGACAGCGACAAACTGCCCGCCGTACACCGCCGCGTTTATCGTGCTGGTCGAAATCGGTGGCTGCAACGTCCACGTTAAACCATCGGTACTGGTGAGAAGCGTACCGGCTGCGCCTAATGCAACAAATTGATTCGTGGTTGTGGTGGTGGTGCCGGTGGTGGTAACCAGTGCGCCGAATGCCACGGTGCGCAGATCGCGCGCCGTCGCGGTGGCGATGGTCTGCCAGGTGGTGCCGTCAGTACTGGTGATGATCGTACCCTCGGCGCCGACGGCCACGTAGCGCGCACCGCCATAGATCGCACCATACAAATTTTTGGTGGTGCCAGATGTGCCGGTGATCCAGGTACTGCCATCGGCACTGGAGATGAGCGTTCCCGCTGCGCCATATGCCGTGAATGCGCCGGTTCCCGGCGAGGCCAACGCATATAGATCCGCAACGGTGTTGCTCGTCTTTGTTGTCCAGGTTAATGCGTCGGAGGTGAAAATTACCGTGCCCGCATTGCCGACGGCCGCGAAGCCGAGGCCACCATTGAGCACCGTGTTGAGATTCGCCGGGGCGGATGGATTGGTCTGGGTGGCGATGGTGCCGCCGACTGGCAGGGAATAAATGACACCGCCCGCGCCCACTGCGGTACTGGTAACTGCCGTGGCGCCGGCACCATTCAATCTGGCGGTTCCGAGTGGCGCGTTAACGACCCAGGTGGCTCCGGAAAGACGCGGTGTCAGCACTTGGGTCGCCGCACCCGTGCCGCCTGGCCCGCCATTTTTGCGGCCATTCATCGTAAACGAATAGGTGGTGCCATTGACCAGCCCACCGATTGTGTGAGGCGAGGTGACATTGGTTATGGCGGCACCGCCGATCGAGAGCCAGTTGGTACTCGTGACGGTACTGCCCCTCGCGTAGAAAATCCAGTATTCGACATCCGGCGCAGCGGTCCAGGTGATGACGACGGAACTGTCGCCCGCGACGGCTTTGAAATCGGGGGGTGCATCGGCAGAACTGGCTTTGCTGCCGCAACCATTCAGAAATGCTGCGATGGCGAGCGATGCCACCATAAATACGAATCGATTCACAAATATTCCTTGAGTCTTGAGACTTGAGACTTGAGTCTACGAGTAGACGACCGCAAATTATCCCACAATCTCCCTTCGACTCCGGGTGGCGCGCAGGGCGGACGGTCGATCGAATCGTGCCACGAAGACGCAGGTTGTATCAGTAGTGCGTTCGGTTACAAACCATACGGCAATTTTTTTGATTGCCATTTAGGTTGCGCGAGAACAAGCTCGTGACTTTCCATCGCGTTGACGAGTCAAATGAAGGGATGTAGCGTTCAACGTGCGCGGTGCCATAAAGCGACACAATGTCTAGCACCAGCGCGGCGTTCGGAGCCTAATGCCTCCGAACGCCTCGCCAGATATAGAGTTTACTTAAAAATGAAGACCAACCCGCAGCGCAGAATTATTTTGCGTCGTAAAGTGTTGCCGCGAACTTTTTATGAAAGGATTGACGCTCGTAAGCCAATTTGCGTTTGAACTATCCACGACGCAATTCATCCATCATTACTTGCGTTTCGTCCCGGCATGCTGGCGCG
>JANOKK010000623.1:0-4889 GCA_031419255.1 Betaproteobacteria bacterium | reverse complement strand
GCGTGAAAGAATTGCTGGTGATTTCGCAGGACACCAGTGCCTACGGTGTGGACGTGAAATACCGCGTCGGCTTCTGGAATGGCCGGCCATTGAAAACACGCATGACCGAGTTGTGCGAAGCCTTGGGCAGCATTGGCGGCGATCAAAAGCCGTGGGTCCGCCTGCATTATGTGTACCCATATCCGCACGTGGATGAAGTCATTCCACTGATGGCCGAGGGAAAAATCCTGCCGTATCTGGATATCCCGTTCCAGCACGCCAACCCGCGCATTTTGAAATTAATGAAGCGCCCGGCGGCGGCGGAAAAAACGCTGGAGCGCATTCAGGCGTGGCGGAAAATTTGTCCTGACTTGACGATTCGCTCAACGTTTATTGCCGGTTTTCCGGGCGAGACCGAAGCCGAGTTTCGGGAACTTCTGGATTTTCTGACCGAGGCGCAACTGGATCGCGTTGGTTGCTTCGCCTATTCGCCGGTTGATGGTGCGAAAGCGAATGATTTACCCGATGCAGTGCCGGCGGAATTGCGCGAAGAGCGGCAAGCGCGATTCATGGCGCATCAGACAAAGATCAGCAAGAAGCGACTGAAAGCCAAAATCAGTCGTGAAATTGACGTACTGATTGATCGACTTGCCGAGGATGAAAAAGGCAATCGCATCGCGGTGGGCCGCTCGAAAGCGGATGCGCCGGAAATCGATGGACTCGTTTACGTGACCGGCGTGAACAAGAAAACCCAGCCCGGCGAATTCCTGCGCGCGAAGGTGGTTTTGGCGCAGGAACATGATTTGGTCGCGGACTTTTTGGCATAGCGAAAATTATCAAAAGCCTAGCATTGGTGAGTTGTTTTAGCACTTTTATGCCGTGAAGCACTAGTCAGTGCTTGAGTTTGCCTATCTCGCCAACACAAACCTTGTCATCCTCGCCCTTCGGCAGGCTCAGGGGGAACCGGGCGATTGCCCGCGCGGGGATCCATTTTTCGTCACCAAGGAGTCGCACAGAAAAGTGGATTCCCGCGTGCGCGAGGATGACATGTCATCTTGAAATCGAAATCTCGCAACGCAAATTCAGATGCTGTCAAAACCAATAAAAAAAGCCCGCAGAGTTTGCGGGCTTTTCCTTATGCGCTTCAGTGACCGGAAAGATTTATTGCCTCACCAACTTCTTATCCACAATCTTGATCTTGTCACCCACCTTGTACGCCGATGCCGCGTTGTAAGTAAAGGTGCGCGTTTCGCCGGTTTCGAGTTTTACGATGACCTGATATTGCGTTTTGGATTTGGCGTTCTTCTCGACCTGATGGCCCGCATACGCACCGCCTGCGGCACCTGCAACGGTGGCGACATCTTTGCCGCGCCCGCCACCGACCTGATGGCCCAGCACGCCGCCGAGAACGCCACCGGCCACAGCGCCGAGTCCGGTGCCTTCGCCTTTGACGGTCACGGTCTTCATGTCGGTAACCACGCCGCAGTTATTGCACGCGGCGAAGGCGACATTTGCCGCCATGAGACTGGTGGCGACGAGAATTGCCTTAATGATTTTCATGTGATTTCCTTTCGGGAAAAATTCAGCACAGCACTATCTTACCGCAGAGATTACAACCAAATTAACGGCGCAATCGCGAACCGGTTTACCGCTCGCCTACCTTTCAATATCACTCGCCCGTAGTTGTGGAAAAAGTATTACATCGCGAATTGACGAACTGTCAGTCAGCAACATCACCAGCCGATCAATGCCGATGCCTTCACCCGCCGCCGGCGGCATGCCGTACTCGAACGCGCGCACGTAGTCGGCGTCGAAATGCATCGCCTCCACATCACCCTCATCCTTCTGTTGTACCTGTTCCATAAAACGCGCGGCCTGATCTTCGGCATCGTTCAATTCCGAAAAGCCGTTGGCGATTTCGCGGCCGGCGATGAACAATTCAAAACGATCACAGACCGCCGGATTCTGGTCATTGCGGCGCGACAAGGGTGACGTTTCAGCAGGGTACGACACCAGAAACGTCGGCTGGATCAATTTCGATTCGGCCACCGCTTCAAACAATTTCAATTGCAGCGTGCCGATGGTGTCGGATTGTTTCGCGCCCTCGCCATTGGCGTGAATGTGCTTGATCATTGTCGCTTTGTCGTTGAAATCGATGCCCGCCAATTCGGGTGCGTATTTTTTTACCGCGTCTACCATCGTCACGCGATCAAATGGTTTGCCGAAATCTATTTCATGGCCCTGATAGTTGAACAATGTTTTACCCAGCACACGGGTGGCGATGTCGCGAAACATGTCTTCGGTAAATTGCATCAGATGCAGATAGTCGCGCCACGCGATGTAGAACTCCATCATTGTGAATTCCGGATTGTGGCGTACCGACATGCCTTCGTTGCGGAAATTGCGATTGATCTCGAACACGCGCTCGAATCCGCCGACCACGAGGCGTTTTAAATACAGTTCCGGCGCGATGCGCAAGTACAAATCCATATCGAGCGTGTTGTGATGAGTCTTGAATGGGCGCGCGGCGGCACCGCCCGGAATCGGATGCATCATCGGCGTCTCGACTTCGAGATAGCCGTGGTTCACCATGAATTCGCGCATCGTTTGCACGATTTTCGAGCGCGTCACAAATGTTTCGCGCACGTCCGGGCTCATGATGAGATCGACGTAGCGCATGCGGTAGCGTTGTTCGGTGTCCGTCAGGCCGTGAAATTTTTCCGGCAATGGTCGGATCGATTTGGTAATGAGGCGAATCGATTTCACATGAATCGATAGCTCGCCGGTTTTGGTTTTAAAAATGTATCCCTTGGCACCGACGATATCACCCAGATCGAGGCGCTTGAACGCCTCCATCGCCGCCTCGCCGATTTCGTTCAGCGTCACATATAGCTGAATGCGGCCCGACGCATCCTGAATGGTCGCGAACGCCGCTTTGCCCATCACGCGTTTCAGCATGACACGGCCCGCGACTTTCACGTTAATGTGTGTGACGGTTTCCAATTCTTCCTTGGTCTTTTCGCCGTGCGCGGCGATCAAATCCTTCGCCACATGCTCGGGCCGGAAGTCGTTGGGAAACGCGATGCCGTTGGGGCTGCTCGTGCGCAATGCCTTCAATTTTTCGCGGCGCTCGGCGATGACATGGTTTTCGTCTTGCGGGAGTATTTGATTATCTTCGGACATGGTTTTCGTTTCTTGCGGTTGCAATTTGTTGAAGTGCTGCTAAGCGGCTTTTAGCGAGATCAAGCCAATGCCTGCGAGGCAAAGCAATACCCCGCCGACTTTGGTGATCGAAAATGATTCACCGAAAAACAGTGCGCCGACTAGCAACATGGATATCGCGACCACGGCGGCGGTGGTGACAAACGCGGTGGAAAGTTCGCCGCCCGCGCGGTAAGCAAGCAGAAAGCCAATCTCGATCAACACGATGCTGACGGCGACGCCAACCACCGCCCAATTCAGCTTTTCCATTTCATCCGCGAAGGTGCCCGCTACCGGAAACAGCCAGAACAGCGGCAGCGTTGCGATTGCCGCGAGCAGATAAAAAACGACGAGTGAAATGATCGGGTGCGCGCCAGTGGCGACACTTTTTTGCGTGACGTGATAAAGCACCTGCCCGGCCACGGCGATGATCAATGCCAGCAGCAATCCAACTTTCATCACACTCCTTGTTTCAGGCTGGCTTCGATGAATTCATCCAAATGCCCGTCAAGCACTTTCTGCGTATTGCCGGTCTCGTAATTGGTGCGCAAATCCTTGATGCGCGATTGATCGAGTACGTATGATCGAATCTGATGCCCCCAGCCGATGTCGGTCTTGGAATCTTCCAGTTTTTGCTGATCGCTTTGGCGCTTGCGCAATTCGAGTTCGTACAATTTTGCCTTCAACATCGACATCGCTTCGGCACGATTGCGGTGTTGCGAACGGTCATTCTGGCATTGCACCACCACGCCGGTCGGTGCGTGCGTGATGCGCACGGCTGAATCGGTTTTGTTGATGTGCTGGCCGCCGGCACCGGAGGCGCGATAGGTATCGACGCGGAGATCTGCCGGGTTGATGTCGATCTCGATGGAATCGTCCACTTCAGGATAAACGAATACGCTCGCGAACGAGGTGTGACGACCCCCGGCGGAATCGAAGGGTGATTTCCGCACCAGCCGATGCACACCGACTTCGGTGCGCAAGTATCCGTACGCGTATTCGCCGATCACTTTGATCGAGCACGACTTGATGCCGGCCACATCGCCGGCCGACTCTTCCAGCAACTCGGTCTTGAAACCCTTGCGTTCGCAGTAGCGCAGATATTGACGCATCAGCATATTCGCCCAATCTTGCGCCTCCGTACCACCCGCGCCCGATTGAATGTCGACGAAGCAATTGTTGGGATCCATCGGATTGCTGAACATGCGTCGGAATTCGAGATCCAGCACTTTTGCTTCCAGCGCCTTGGCATCGCTGCTGATCGCGATCAGCGTGTCGTCGTCGCCTTCACCTTTGGCGAGATCAAATAATTCGCGTGCATCCGTCAGGCTGTCGGTAAGCAACGTGAGCGTGCCGACAGTCTCGTCGAGCATTTTCTTTTCCTTGCCCAGCTCCTGGGCACGCTTGCTGTCGTTCCAGACCGTGGGGTCTTCGTTCAGCCGATTGACTTCTTCGAGACGTTGCGATTTGCCGTCAAAGTCAAAGATACCTCCGCAACTCGACCGTACGATGGGTCAAGTCGGAAAGAGAATTGGAGATGGCGTTTTGCTGATCGGCTTCCATGATATTTCTTATGAATAAATCAACTGCGAATTATACGCGACGAGCCGCCGTTCACGCCACGTAATCCAACACCAATTGCATTGTCCTGTTGCCGCGAAACTCATTGATCGATGGCCGAAACACCGCGTCAATGCTGGTGTTCAGGG
>JANOKK010000622.1:0-5682 GCA_031419255.1 Betaproteobacteria bacterium | reverse complement strand
ATCAAGTCCTTCGACAGGCTCAGGACGAACGGTAACTCATTGAATCCATTCGTGGTGAGCTTGTCGAACCACAGGCAAATTGGACTAGATCAGACCTTCCTTAAGTAAATTTTCGCGCTAGCGACAGGAAACGGGCATGGTGTCGCGCGGGATGTCGGTGACGTCTACGCCACCTGCATCCATCCCATCCGGAACCTTTCTGGCCGCGCAGAGCCACTCGACCGTTCGCAGGCTTCTTTCGATGGGAACCACCGGACGCCAGGTAAGGCGTTTGCCTGCGATTTTGCCGTTGGAATCGGGACGAAACGTCATCGTGACTGCACCATCGACCACTGTTACGGCACTTACGTAGATGCCGACGATTTTTGTTGCGTCCGGCAATTTCGCAACGCCGTTGTTTGCTGGAAGAGTGCCGGACTCTAAGTAAATGCCAGCGACGGCTTTCTTGGCAATTTCTGCCAACGGTAAGCTTTCCTCGACTTGTGTGCGTGGAATTTTCGCAAAGAACATCGGCATACTCATCAACGCCAGAATCGCAATAATCGCCATCACGATTACGACTTCGATGAGCGTGAAGCCACGGGCAAAGTCAATCTGAGATACCCGGCAAAACTTCATGAGAGTCTATTGCTGGCGAGGAGTTCGGCGCAATAATGGCTGAAGAAGCCCGCCGATGCTTGAGTTTTACTCATGGCTCTTTCGGATAATCCGCCTGTTTCGAAGGCTGCGCATCGTTGAACGCCGAGAGTTTCATCGCCTGCTGATAAATACCGAGAATGTTCGGATACGCTTCAAGCGCGCATTTGAATCGATTCGCATTGGCCACCTGTGGAATCAAACAAATGTCGGCAAGTGTCGGTGTATCGCCCAGACAAAATGCACCGGGATCCATTCGGCCTTCCAATATTTTCTCCAGCGCCGCAAAGCCCTCCGCGATCCAATGGCAATACCATTTGTTCTTTGCCGTGTCGCTGATCTTCAATTCGTCCGTCAAGTAACTCAGCACGCGCGTATTGTTCAATGGATGGATGTCGCACGCGATCATTTGCGCAACGGATCGCACCCATGCGCGCTGTTTGACATCGGCGGGTAGCAGCGCCGGTTCGGGATGCGTTTCGTCCAGATATTCAATGATGGCGAGAGATTGCGCGAGCGTGAAATCGCCATCCACCAGAAACGGCACCAGCCCTTGTGGATTGATCGATCGGTACGCGGATTTTCGCTGCTCGCCATTCGCCAGATGAATGAAGCGCCGATCAGGATTCAGCCCCTTCAGATTGAGTGCGATACGCAATCGGAACGCTGCGGAGGAGCGGAAGTATTCGTAGACGATCATGCGGCGATTATAATGGGGTGATGCTTGATTATAGTCCGCCGAACCGCACCGCATTTACTGCTGGCATCAACCGTGATTCGCTGACCGCGTGCTTGGCGCACCGTCACAACGTGGACCCTGGCGGCGACGGCGGATTCAGCGATGATGGCGATTCGGCAATCCAGTTTCACGCGGGAAAAACGCTCAAACCTGCTGCCGTATTGATACTCGTGATCAATCAATCCGAACGCCCGACTGTGTTGTTCACGCAGCGTACCGCGCACTTGACTGATCACGCCGGACAAATCAGTTTTCCCGGTGGGCGAGTCGAGGAAACTGATCGCGATCACGTTCACACAGCGTTGCGCGAGACGGCAGAAGAAACGGGTGTAGACCCTGGCAGAATCGAGATCCTCGGAGCGATTCCGCAATACACCACCGGCACCGGTTATCTCATCACGCCGGTCGTGGGCTGGATCGAACCACCCATCGAATACCGGCCTGACCCAACCGAAGTCGAAGAGTGTTTTGAAGTGCCATTCGATTTTCTGACGGACATCGACAACCATCATCTCGAAACCGCGATGTACAAAGGCCGCATGCGCAGCTACTATGCGCTGCCGTATGGTCAGCGATACATCTGGGGTGCGACGGCAGGTATGCTCGTGAGCCTCACGCGCGTGATCGGCGCGGCTCAGGGAATGTCGATCGGTCATCCCATTCGGTGTTCGCCGGATTCAGGTTGAAAGTTCTGTTTCAAACGATTATTCAATTCATCACAGGAAAAATACATGAACACCACCCCCAGCGGTTTGCAATATGAGGACACCATCACCGGAAGCGGCGCCGAAGCGGTCAAGGGTAATCAGGTTTCCGTGCATTACACCGGCTGGTTGTACACCAACGGCGTAGCCGGCAACAAATTCGATTCCAGCAAAGATCGCGGCCAACCATTTCGCTTCGCGCTCGGCGGAGGGCAAGTGATTCGCGGCTGGGATGAAGGTGTGGCCGGAATGAAAGTTGGCGGCACGCGGCGCTTGGTGATTCCGCCAGATTTGGGCTACGGCGCGCGCGGTGCGGGTGGCGTAATTCCGCCGAATGCGACGTTGCTGTTTGAGGTGGAGTTGCTCGGCGTCTAAGCGCATTGCAATGACGTGCGCGCCTACAATTTATGCGCGCCAATCAACAACCGATTGTATTGGTCGTACTTCTCCTCAATTGCCCCATCCGACCCTGGTGAGCGCTTGACCGTGATCCATACCTCGGCCGGGAAACTGCCGGCGAGGTCCATGGTGTAGGTGATTTCCTCGTTGGCGAGTTCGCGCGCGGCTTCAAAATCGGGTGCTTTCCATTCGAACATCAGATGCTGCGTCATTTGGTCTTTGAAGATTTCAATGTCGGCGTCTTCGACATCGACGACTTCGGCCAGCGTGCACCGCGCGCGGCGAGTGAGCGACAGGAACGACGCATCGCAACGGCAGGGGGGATCGCAGCGGTAGCCTTCCTTGATATCGCATACCGCGAAGCCGCCGGTGGTGACCCATTCGTTTTCATCGCAGGCACCGCTCGCGCGGTAGAGTTCCGCGTCGGAATCATCGAGGCGCACCGCTTTCAAAAACTTTGGCATTGTCGTGTCCGCTACGCGAAACGCGCCTTCAGTTTTTCCATCGTCTCGATCAGTTTCGCGCGAATGCCCGGCTCGAACGCAGAGTGACCGGCGTCGGGGATGATGTGGTAATCGGCTTCCGGAAACGCCGCTGCCAATTCATGCGCGGAAACAATCGGGCACACCATGTCGTAGCGGCCTTGCACGATGGTTGTCGGCACATGCCGCACGCGGCCGATGCGCTCCAGCAAAAAATTCTCCGGCAGGAAAATATCGTTCATGAAGTAATGCGCCTCGATGCGCGCGAGGCCAAGTGCGACGCGGTCGGCGCCGAAATTGGCGAGTACACCTTCGTTGGGCAGCAAGGTGGAACACGAGCCTTCGTACACACTCCAGATACGCGCCGCTGGCATATGGATGGCGGGATCCGGATTGATCAGGAGTGTGTAGTAGCACTTCAGGATGTCGCTGCGCTGATGCGCCGGCAGATTCCCGGCGAATTTGTCCCATGCCTCGGGAAAGACGTGTTTCAAGCCGTAAAGAAACCAATCGATTTCAGACTGTCTGCATAGAAAGATGCCACGCAGGATCAGCGCCATGCAGCGCTCGGGGTGATGTTCGGCATAGGCAAGTGCCAGCGTGGAGCCCCACGAACCACCAAATACCATCCAGCGTTCGATGCCAAGGTGCTTTCGCAGCGTTTCCATATCCGCAATCAGGTGCGGCGTCGAGTTGTCGCGCAATTCACCCTGCGGCAACGATCTTCCGGCACCGCGCTGATCGAAAATCACGATGCGATAAAACTTTGGATCAAAGAATTGTCGATGCGAAGCTGATGCACCCGAACCGGGGCCACCGTGCAGGAACACCACCGGCACACCACGCGGATTACCGGATTGCTCGCAGTACATTGTATGGAGACCGTCCAGCGGCAGCATTTCCGACTTGTAAGGCTCAATGGCCGGATAGAAATCAGATCGAATCGCGGTGGAAGAAACGGAGTGCATAAACTTGGACTTTGTAGGGGAAGGCGAAAGGGTAGCAGAACCCACAATTGCGATACCGACTCGCGAACCCAACAATTGATTTGGGTCAATTACCCTAATTTGTTGCAGTGCACTAAACTAGTGTATTGTCAATGTCATATTCGAGAAAAAAATGTCCGGATTCAGGATATTAAACGCGGTATCGAGGATCGACGGGAGAAACAAAATGCTCTATCAAGTCCATGAATTGCAGCGCGCCGTACTCGAGCCTTGGCGTTGGTGGGCGCAAGCCAGCGCGGATAACCTGAAGAGTCCGTTTTCGCCGCTGTCGTTCGCGCCAGACGCGAACAAGTTTGTCGCAGGGTTTGATTTGATGCTGCGTTTAACCAAACGCTACGGTCGTCCCGAGTTCGGCATTCGACACGTCGATGTCGCCGGAAAAGTCGCCGACGTCAACGAGTACACTTTGCTCGACAAGCCATTTTGCAGATTGCAACATTTCAAGAAATCGCGCGCGATCAAGAATGAGCCGACGGTGCTGATTTTCGCGCCGCTGTCAGGCCATTTCTCGACACTCCTGCGCGATACCGTGCGCACCATGCTTCCCGATCACAATGTCGTCATCACCGATTGGAAAGATGCGCGCGAAGTGCCGTTTACAGACGGCGCTTTTCACTTTGACGACTATGTCTCGTATGTGCAGGAATTCATCCGTTTCATGCAAAATGAAACTGGCGGCAAAATGCACGTGATCTCCGTCTGCCAGCCAACGGTACCTGTACTCGCCGCGATTTCCCTCATGGCCGCGCATGGCGAAAAATTGCCGAACAGCATGACGATGATGGGCGGGCCGATCGATACGCGTCGCAATCCCACTTCAGTGAATGACTTTGCGACGCGCCGGCCACTCTGGTGGTTTGAGCAGAATGTAATTCAACGCGTGCCGGTGAAATATCCCGGTGCCATGCGCCGTGTATATCCGGGATTTCTGCAATTGACGGGCTTCATCGCCATGAATCCGGAACGCCACCTTGAGTCGCACCATGATTATTACAATCATCTGGTCGAAGGCGACGGCGAAAGTGCGGAAGCGCACCGGCGTTTTTACGACGAATACAACGCGGTGATGGATTTGCCGGCCGAATATTATCTGGACACGATCGTCCGTGTATTTCAGGATCAAAGTCTTGCGCGCGGTACATTGGATGTTGCCGGCGAGCGCGTCACGCCGGAGGCGATTAAAAAGACCGCGCTCTTCACGATTGAAGGCGCACTCGATGACATTTCCGGCAGCGGCCAAACCGAAGCGGCCCACACACTTTGCACCGGCCTGCCGGCTGCGCGGCGTGAGCACTACACCGCGCCCGCCGTCGGCCACTACGGCATTTTCAGCGGACGAAAGTATCGCGAAATGATCTACCCGAAAGTCCGCGACTTCATTCGCAAGAACGCCTGAGAAAATGAGCGTTCAACCGCCCGGCGCGCCTAATTTTTTCGCGCTGTTCAAATCGATGTTCACGCCTGCCGGTGCTGCGTCGCCGGCAACGGCCCCCACTCCTTTTGCAATGCTCGATCCGAAGGAATTGGAAAAGAAAATCGGAGAACTTGAAACCGTACTCGCATGGCTGAAGGCGACCGCGGGCATGATCGAGATGTCGATTGAGACAATGAAATATCAGCAATCATTGTTGAAAAGTTTTGCCGGCAAGCCCTCTGACGAAACACCTGCCGCAGCCGCGCCAACGATTCAGGATCTCGGCAAAATGGCCGAGGCG
>JANOKK010000621.1:0-4198 GCA_031419255.1 Betaproteobacteria bacterium | reverse complement strand
GCACATAAATGAAATCGCCCGGTCCAGCCTCAGCGACGAATTCGAGCCGATCGCCCCAGCGCATGCGTGCGCGGCCTTTCACCACGTAGATCACACTTTCGACTGGCCCGTGATGGTGCGCGCCGGTCTTCGCGTTTGGATGAATCGTCACAGTGCCCGCCCAAATTTTCTCCGCGCCAACGCGCGCAAAATTCACCGCCGCCGCGCGCGACATGCCTGGCGTCTGTGCGGTGTTGCTATCGAGTGAAGCGGCGGGAATCACGCGCACGCCGTGCTGGCGCCATTGCATAGGTTTGTTTTCAGTGGTCATGATCGGCGCGCCTTTCGTATCAGCGTGATTGCTGGCAGTGATTCAACAATTGTGCGCAGCCTCGCACAAAATTGCCAAACACCAGCATTGACGGGATTCTTCAGGCATTTTCGGCCTGCGAGGCTCGCCAGTGCTGATGTTTTACCATTGGTTGGTTCTCTATACGCTGTCATTCTCGCCCTTCGACGTACCTGATTGACAAGCCGACCAAGCTGGGCGGCAATACGCGCTACGACCGCGCAGCAGTATTGCCGCCCCGCGAGACTGTCACCGCTTCCTTCAATCGTAAATACCAAAAAGGCATGCTTATTTAAGATTAGTTCCATTTTTATATATACCTCTGGCAATACCATCGAGTCCATTGTTGAAAAGGAAAACATGGACTTCGCGATTTCAGGTGCTGGCTTTGCAGTCGGGGTGGTGATTGGCAATCACCCATCCACTACGATTTGTGCTTTGAATTGGTTTCACGGCAATGCGATAATCGTTCGTTTTTGCATGGCAATCTCTCAAGCCCAAACATGAGTTCCAACTTCTCCACTGAAATCAAGCGCAGACGCACGTTTGCGATCATCTCCCACCCGGACGCGGGCAAGACCACCCTTACCGAAAAACTGCTGCTGTTCGCTGGCGCAATCCAAATCGCCGGCAGCGTGAAGGCGCGCAAGGCGAGCCGCCACGCGACCTCGGACTGGATGGAGATCGAAAAGCAGCGCGGCATTTCGGTCGCGAGTTCGGTGATGCAAATGGAGTACCGCGATTGTGTGGTGAATTTGCTTGACACACCCGGCCACCAGGATTTTTCGGAAGACACCTATCGCGTGTTGACGGCGGTCGATGCGGCGCTAATGGTGATCGATGCGGCCAAAGGTGTTGAAGCGCAAACGCTCAGATTGATCGAGGTTTGCCGCGCGCGCAATACGCCCATTCTCACGTTCATCAACAAGATGGATCGCGAAGTGCGACCACCACTCGAATTGATGGAAGAAGTCGAGCGCGTATTGAATATGGATGCGGTGCCGTTCACGTGGCCGGTCGGCATGGGGCGGTTGTTCGGCGGTGTGTATGACATGCGTTTGAATAGCATGCGCGTCTTTCAGGCGGGCGAAGACCGGATGCAAGACGATGATGAAATTCTGGATGGTCTTGATAATCCGCTCGCCGCCGAACGATTTGGTGCCGAACACACCCAGGCGCGAAACGAGATCGGCTTGATTCGCGAAGCGAGCCCTGCGTTTGATCGCGATCAGTTTTTGGCGGCCAAACAATCGCCGCTTTTTTTCGGTTCAGCCGTGAATAATTTCGGCGTGCGCGAAGTACTCGATGCGCTGGTCGATCTCGCCCCACCTCCGGCACCGCGCGCGGCGTTGCAACGCGTGGTGATGCCGGATGAAAAACCGTTCACCGGTGTTTGTTTCAAAATTCAGGCCAACATGGATCCCGCCCATCGCGACCGCATCGCGTTTCTGCGTGTGTGTTCGGGCCGCTTTGAGCGTGGCATGAAACTGCGCGTGTGCCGCACCGGAAAGGATATTCGCCCCAGCACGGTGGTGTCGTTTTTATCGCAACGCCGCGAGCTGCTTGAGGAAGCCTATTCGGGCGACATTATCGGCATTCCCAATCACGGCACGTTACGATTGGGCGATACGCTAACCGAAGGCGAGAACCTGCAATTCACCGGCCTGCCCTACTTCGCGCCGGAAATTTTTCAGACGGTGGAATTAAAAGACCCAATGAAATCAAAACAACTTCGCACCGGCTTGCAGCAGCTTGGCGAAGAAGGCGCGATCCAGGTGTTTCGTCCGGTCGCGGGAGGCAGTCTATTGCTCGGCGCGGTCGGCACGCTGCAATTTGAAGTCGTGTTGCATCGCTTGAAGGGCGAATACAACGTGGACGCGCGCCTGGAGCCTTCGCGCTATCGGCTGGCGCGTTGGGTGACGTGTGATGATGCCGCGATGTTGCGGAAATTCATCGAGGCGAATGCGCATCGTGTCGCTTATGACGTAGTGGAAGCGCCCGCGTTTTTGGCCACGCATGCGGCCGAACTGGAAGTTGTGTCGGAACGTTTTCCGACGGTGAAATTTCATGCGATGCGGGAGCATGCGGGGCATGTGTTTCGGGCGCAGATGTAGTCTGGGAAATGAAGTAAGGTTGCAGCAATGGCGAGGTTATTCAGGCACTTTCTGCTGGAAAACCGCACCGAATCATCAACACACTGTCGATCTTGCGAGGCCATCCCACGCCTGGCCAGGGCCAACGATCCGGTGAACCATAAACTCCGATAAACTGATTTTAAGATTTTTTGTCAGGAGAAAAAGATGGCAACCGTTTCTGTAAGCGTGACAGAGTTTTCGCGCGGTCTGTCGGAATTTTTTAGTCATGTGCAGTACCGTGGGCAGGTTTTGGATATCGAGCGTGGCAAACGCGTTATCGCGCGCGTATCCCCTGTCGCGGCATCGGACGGGTTTCCCATTGACCAGCTCAATGATTTTTAGCGAAAGGCCCGCAGATTGGGGCGGACCGCAAGCCCATGGCGAAAGACGTGCAAAGCGCGCGCGCAAAATTGCGCCGACGAATTAGTGATAGACCATGACAATAGTTGACACCCCAATCACCAACGCCGAAACCACCTTCATGTTCCGAGAAGCCGCGCAATCCGCTGGCGCGGTGCGCACGCAATTTGAACGCAATCACTCGCGCGCAATTGAACTCGGAAAGCAACTTCGCGCGTTGAAGCCACGCGCAGTCGTCACCTGCGCGCGCGGCAGTTCCGATCACGCAGCAACATTCGCAAAATATCTGGTTGAGATGCGTCTCGGTGTGCTTACGTCGTCTGCGTCGCCCTCGGTGAGCTCGGTCTACGGCGTGAAACAGGATTTGCGCGATTGTCTTTTCCTTGCGATTTCGCAATCGGGCCGCAGCCCCGATCTGGTTGCGACCGCCCGCGCAGCCAAGGCGGCGGGTGCGAAGGTGCTGGCACTGGTGAATGCCGACGACACACCGCTCGCGGAGATTGCGGATTTTTTGCTGCCGCTGTCGGCCGGGCCGGAGAAAAGTGTCGCCGCGACGAAGTCGTACATCGCCTCATTGTCGGCAATCGTTTATTTGGTCGCCGCGTGGACCGAGGACGACACTTTGCTCGACGCATTGAAGTCCGCGCCCGCTGCACTCTCGCGCGCATGGCAGCTCGACTGGAACGCTGCCCTGCCGATCTTGCGCGATACGCGCCATCTGTTTGTGATCGCGCGCGGCGTGGGTCTCGGTATCGCGCAGGAGGCGGCGCTGAAATGCAAAGAGACCTGTCATCTGCACGCCGAGGCCTTCAGTGGCGCGGAAGTGCGGCACGGCCCACAGGCGTTGTTGAGTGCGGATTTTCCGGCGCTGATTTTTACGCAGGCGGACGAGACTCGCGACGATCTCGAAAACCTCGCGCGTGACTTGATTGCACGCGATGTGAAGGTGATGATTGCCGGCAATTCGGTCGCCGGTGCAATCGTGTTGCCGACCATCGATGCGCATCCCGTCATCCAGCCATTGCTACTCGCGCAAATTTTCTACAAGCTTGCCAACGCACTTTCGGTGGCGCGCGGACACGACCCGGATCGTCCGCCGCATTTACGAAAAGTTACCGAAACGCGTTGATGCGTTTTTTCTCCGCCCGTTGAACAAAAATAGGCCACACGATGAAGTATTACTCGATGCAAACCACGGCCACCGACGCCACGCTTCAATTGCTTGATGCCGCGATTCCAGAACCCGGGCCGCAGCAGCTATTGGTGAAAATGCGCGCCGCGAGTTTGAACCGTGGTGAATTTATCGTTGGGCATGGGCTGCAAAAAGCGGGCACTGCAAAAGCGATCGGCATGGAAGGCGCGGGTGAAATCGTCA
>JANOKK010000620.1:0-1193 GCA_031419255.1 Betaproteobacteria bacterium | reverse complement strand
AGAAATTCGTGAGCCGGTAGGTATCGAGTAAGGTGGCGGAGCACTATGCGAAGAACGCGGCCGCGATTCCTGCAGGTCGGGTAGGCCGTGCCGAGGAAGTTGCAGCGGGGATTTTGTGGCTGTGTTCCGATGCCGCCTCGTATGTGGTGGGGCATCATCTGGTGATTGATGGCGGGTTGTCGGCGTAGGATCAGCCTGCAAATTAAAATCAAGCACTGGCGCGGCGTTCCGCGCATTTGTCGCCGGAAAGGCCCGCCGAATGGCGATCTGCAGTAAATTATGCTAAGTGAGAACCATGCTACGCCATCTGCCTCAAAGTGAGCGCGCCGCGTTCATGAGAAAATGCGCCGATGAATTCAAATGATCTCCGGCCCATTGCGGAAACCGCAGCGCAACCCCCGCCGATAATCCACATCGCCTTCTACAAATTCGTGCCGCTTGACGACGCCGAAGGAGTGATCGCGCATTTGCGTGTGCTCACAAAGGAATTGCTTGGCAGCATTTTGGTCGCCGACGAAGGCATCAATGGCATGCTCGCGGGCGAGCTGGCGCACATCGACGCATTTCGTCACGCTCTCCAGAACGATGCGTGGTTCGGCGGTAAATTTGCCGGCGTTGCCTTTAAGCAAAGCCCCTGCAAAACGGCGCCGTTTGGCAAGATGAAGGTCTACCGCAAACCGGAAATCGTACCGCTCGGCATCGACGGTGTTGACGCGAGGCGCACCGGCACCAACGTGAGCCCGGCAGAGTGGCGAATGCTGATTAAAGCGGACGACATCGTGTTGCTGGACAACCGCAACAGTTTCGAATTCAAGCTCGGGCACTTCCGAAACGCGATTGATCCGCAGGTCACCAACTTTCGCGATTTTCCGGAATATGTGAAGGCTCATCTCGACGAGTGGAAGGCGTCCCACAAACGCGTCGCGATGTATTGCACCGGCGGTATTCGCTGCGAAAAAACCAGTGCGTGGATGCAGGAAATGGACATTCCCGTTTACCAGCTTGAGGGCGGCATTCTTAATTATTTTGAAAAAATGCCCGACGCAGAAAAAGACTGGCAAGGCGAGTGTTTTGTGTTCGACAATCGCGTCGCGCTTGATACCCAATTGCGCGAAACCGATACCACTGACGAGGACGTTTATGCTAACGAGCCGGATGGTGCATGGCGCCTGAATCGCGCAAAGGAACTCGAA
>JANOKK010000619.1:0-1193 GCA_031419255.1 Betaproteobacteria bacterium | reverse complement strand
GCCCCACCGTGTCCGCCTTGACTTTGCCGTTCGGCTGCACGCAGGCGTAAATCGTTGATTCAGTCTGGCCGTAGAGCTGCTTCATGTTGATGCCGATCGAGCGGTAGAACACGAACAAATCCGGCCCGATCGCTTCGCCCGCCGTGTAGGCCACGCGCACGCGGCTCATGCCGAGTGAATTCCGCAGCGGGCCGTAGATCATCCAGTCGCCGACCACATAGCGCAGCCGATCCGCAAACCCGACTGACTGCGGATCTTCCAGCAACCGCGTGCCGACACGCCGCGCCAGCGCCATGAAATAGTCGAACATTTTTTTCTTGAGGAAGCTGGCGTCCTCCATGCGAATGGTCACATTGGTGAGCAAGCCTTCGAGCACGCGCGGCGGCGCGAAATAAAACGTCGGGCCGATTTCCTTCAGGTCGCTCATCACTGTTTCGGCTGACTCCGGGCAGGAAACGCAAAATCCCGCCACCAGCCACTGCGAAAAAGAAAACGCGTTTTGTCCTATCCACGCCATCGGCAGATAGGCGAGCATTTCCTCGTGTTCATCGAGACCTTCGAAGTCGCAGTACGCGCGTCCCGAGGCAATCATCGCCGCGTGGGTGAGTGCGACACCCTTTGGGTTTCCGGTCGTGCCGGACGTGAAAAACAGAGCCGCCATATCGCCCGCGCCACCCTCGGCAATTTGCGCCTCGATAACGCCGGGCGTAGCCAGCATCGCCCGCCGTCCCGCCTCGCGCAATTCGGTGAACGACATCAGTCCGGGCATATCGTAGCGGCGCATGCCGCGCGGATCATCGTAGACAATGCACTCAATGAGCGGACACTCAATGCGGATATCGATGAGTTTGTCGGCCTGCTCCTGATCTTCGACAATCGCGAACCGGATCGCCGCATTTTGCAGCGCAAACACCATTTCGCGCGCCGCCGCATCCTGATAGAAAGGCACCGCGATGCCGCCCAGACACTGCGCGGCAAGCATCGACCAGTAGAGGCGCGGGCGGTTCTCGCCGATGATCGCGAGCGCGTCGCCGCGTTTGAAGCCGAGCGACGCGAGCCCTGCCGCGAGCGCCATGACCTCGTTAGCACTTTGCGCCCAGGTATGCGTCTGCCAAATGCCCAAGTCTTTTTCACGCAGCGCCGGACGATGACCCCGCTCCGCAGCATGCTTCAAAAGCAGGCGCGGAAAGGTC
>JANOKK010000618.1:0-8251 GCA_031419255.1 Betaproteobacteria bacterium | reverse complement strand
GCGAGGTATCGACGCCCATTTGGATCGCCAGATTCTCTATGCCTTCCACCAGCGGCTCAAGTACATAGCCGCCAACACCCAACGCCAGTCGCTTCAGCGTCGGCAGGGTATCCACCTTCGAGCCGGAACAGACATTGCACGGGCTGATGAAAAACACCGAAATATGCAATTGATTGATCGCGCCCGCAGTGAAACCCGCGCAGGTTCCGGCGGTGTTCTTGGTAATCGTCGCGGTGGGACACAAGCGATCAGCAGATGCCACAGGCTTCACCGCGCGGCACATCTGTGTCGGTGTGCCGTCCGCCTTGGTTTCACCGAACGTGAACCCACCCGCACCGGTTTGAACTTCATACTCGCTCGGCTTCGGCCGCGACTGCACATAGAATGCGCCCACCGTCGGGCTGGGATGGGGCGAGCCAGCGCCACAGACAGGAATCGTATCGGTGCGGCGCACGACGATAATATCCGTACCCGCCAGTACCAGCGGCCCGGATCCACATCCCGCCAATGCTGTCGACGACGCGCCGCTTACAGTCTGAATGGGCATCGACATGGCGGTCTGCAAATTCGCCGGGACGACGGTATTGCAAAGTGGTGGTGCTGCGACAGGCGTACCCAAGATATCGCCGTAGTCGCCGTAAAAACCGGCTAGTTTGATTTCATCACGCAATATCGAGACGGCGATTCGGCCATTCTCAATCTGCGCATTCGCTCTCTCAACTTCGCGATTGGCCGCGCTGGTATTGAAAAGCAATGTGCTTAGCGACGCCATCACGATCAATCCTAACGTCATGGCGATCATGAATTCAATGATCGAGAACCCGCGTTCATTGCGACTGGCGTGTATTTGGTTCATGCGTTTTCCGGTTTGCATATTCTTGAACTACGTGAGCTTGCCGACGCGAAACTGCGTGAAAACAAACCGCCGCTGCGATTCATCGGGATACAGCCCGGCTCCGCAGGGCACGCTTGTAGGCGGAGAAAAGCCCCCAGATTGCGATTGCCACACGACGGAAACTGTATAGATTCCAGTGTCGGCGGCACTCGGTAATTCGGTCGTTGCATCGTAAGTTATGCATCCGCGCGCGCCAATCATGGCACCGACATTCGCGGCGCCGCTTTTTTCCGCAGCACCAAGTAACGACTGCGCCCATGCCTGGCAATCGGCATCAGCTGAAAGTCCACACGTGGCTGAACTTCCGGTGCCCAGGTAACGGCTGCCAAGGTCGTAAGAGCGCGCACTCTTGCGATTGACGTTTATCCGGTCAACCATGTCTTGCATCAACAATATTGCTTGCGAACGTTGGAAGGACTCCTGAACAGAACGGGTTGCCACCAATTGCAAGGCGGCCATGCCCAACAATCCGATCGCCAATATCAACACCGCGACCAATATTTCAAGCAATGAAAAGCCGCGCGACTTGGCTTGGGCAGGATTTACATTTCTCAACGTATGCATCAGCATGCCCCTTTCTTGCTGCTCGCGATTCCCGTCAGGCCGAGCGTGATGCAGCTTTTTTCCGGCGAAGTTCCGGTTGGGTCTGCCACCTCAAGAGTTACCGGGGCATTCGCGACGCGACCCGTTTGTGTGAAGGAAATCGAGGCAGTACCACCAGGAACCGGCGTCACTCCCACGCGTTTTACGGCACTTTGTGTGCGCAGCACGGTCGCACCAAACGCGACTTGCGAGCCTTTGTTCCAATCGCCCGCAACCGCGTTCACTTGTACAGTAGCGTTGCGTTTCAAGGCCTCGCTTCGAGCAAAAATCATTTGCGAAACGAGTTCAAACGAAACGCTTCGCACCTCCATATTCACCAGCAGGAATTGAAAGCTTGGCACTGCTAGTCCCGCAAGCACCGCGCCAATCGCGACGGTAATAAGGAGTTCGACCAGCGTAAACCCGCGGGCACGCCGGAATGATCGCTTCTTGGCGGCAAGCTTTAGGGTCATTTCCATTTGTTTGCAGGTGCTTTCACGCCTTGATAATCAAGCGTTAGATTGCCGTCGCTTGCCTGTGGACCGATCGCAGTAGCGGTAATCGTGTACGTTGGGGGTGCCGCATTGGTGGCGATGGTGATCGTGTACCAGGCGTCCGTCTCCGTGGTGCCGACCTTCAATGCCGGCACCGTCGCCGCATAAACTCTCGCTTCCAACAAATACTGTTCCTGTTTGGTCGCGATCGACTGCATGATCGCCTGAACGCTCGCTCGGCGGCCTTTCTTGACCTGATCTTGGTACGATGGATAAGCGATCGCCGCGAGCACCCCAATAATGGCAACCACGATCATTAATTCAATGAGCGTAAAGCCCCGTTGAATGCAATTGTTGAACTGAAGTTGCGCAGTTAGCGCAGGGAGTGAATTTGTTCGCATTTTTTTGCCTCTCAAACGATTATTGTGCATGCAATACTGCGCCCACAATCTGCCCCGACCGGCGGCGAAAGCAGACCGACACACGGCAGCGGAACGGGAAAGTCAACTGCTACCATTGCCGCCATGACAGCCGTGTTCACGAATATCCTCGAAGCCGCCCAAATTGGCAAGCGGCGGCATTTGCATGGATTCCTGATCGCACTTGCCGCCTCCCTGGTCGCCCATTGCATCATTTTGATCCAAACTGCGGGTTCCGCCCGGATGCAGGGCCCGCCTGAAGTGGCCACAACGCGGGCTGCGCAAAAAATTTTCGCATATGTCAATTTGGCATCGCCCGCAAATTCGCCTGTTTCGCCATCCACATCGATAGTTTCGCCAACATTGGTATTCGCGCCGCGGGAACAAAAAACGGCGTCCGGCGATGCAATTTTTATCCCCATCGCAACGCCCGATGAGCACTACCTTCGCGCCAAAGCGCTCGATACGCGGCCGACGCCAGTCGGTAGCCTCGCGTTCAAGCCGCCAAAGCTCGGCGTCGGCGCCAAGCCTATTGAAGTAAGGTTGCGAATTTTTGTTAATGAGTACGGTGCAGTTGATTTTGTGCGGATCGAGGGTGAAGCGCCCGATTCCGAATTCACCGAACCGATCATTGCAACACTGAAAAAATCACGGTTTTCTCCGGGACAGGTCAATGGTGAAAATGTGAAGAGTCAATTAGTTCTGGGGTGGAAATTCGAGACTGAGTCTAATGAGTGAAACATCATTCTTCCTCTGATACAGGATCGTCCACTTGGCGAGAGCACACCGTCTGCGCTATAATTTCAGGCTGTCTTGCCCTAGCGCTGTTGTAGCTCAGTTGGTAGAGCAACTGATTCGTAATCAGTAGGTCGGAGGTTCGATTCCTCTCAACAGCACCAGAATTTGCGGGCTGCAAGTACCCGCCTTGCCTTGAAGCCGTAGCAACATGCCCGCATAGCTCAGGGGTAGAGCAACCGCCTTGTAAGCGGTAGGTCGTCAGTTCGAATCCGACTGTGGGCACCAATTGCGTTTCCCGGAATTATTTTTCGCATTCGGGAACGCCGCGTGAGCAAGCATTTCTAAACAAGGGTCATTACCACGATTCGGCACATGGCCAAATTTTCGATCCTTTTCCCGTTACTTCGCGCATTCCTTCTGTCAATGGCTGCGGGCACGTGCCTAGCCGCACCGGTCAAGACGCCGCATGTCGAGGCCGAACTCATCTCGCGCTACGCCGCGTTTCAACCGGGCAAGCCGATCGAGCTCGCATTGCGGCTGAAAATCATCGATCACTGGCACACGTATTGGCAAAATCCGGGCGATTCCGGATTGCCCACACGACTCGGTTGGTCAATGCCCGCTGGATTTACGGCGGGCAGCATTGAGTGGCCACACCCGAAGCGGTTGCCGCTGGGGCCACTTATGAATTTCGGTTATGAGGGCGAAGTTCTGCATTTGGTTCATGTGCAGACGCCGAAAGATTTCAAGATCGGCGAACCCATCAAACTCGCCGCGAAAGCCGATTGGCTGGTCTGTAGCGATGTGTGCATTCCCGAAAGCGCGGACTTATCAATCACTCTGCAAGGCGTCGGGGCCGCGCCATTGCCGGATGCACGCTGGATCGACGCATTTGCCAAGGCGCGCGCCGCACTTCCCGCGAAACTGGATAATTGGAAGATGTCGGCCAACGTTGCGAACGGTAAACTCGCGATCGAATTTTCCCCGCCCGCCGGCGTCAACCTGCCGCTGACCGATGTCTTATATTTTCCCTTACGCGAAGAGCTGATCGCCAATGCGGCACCACAGATTCTGACAAAAACCGATTCTGGCTATCGCGTGGAAATTTCCACTGCCGACCCCATCAAACAAGAGATCAAGAGTGGCGATGGGGTAATTGTTTCGTCAGGCGGGTGGGGTGCCGCTCACCCAGGAAAAGCGATCGCTTTTGCCGCATCCCTTGCAATCTCAGCCACGCCGGCCGCATCTTCGCCGCGCCCAGTGGCGACCTTGTCGCCAGCCCTTGCCCCGCGCCCAACTGAAGCGCTGGGACTTTTCGCCGCGCTGCTCTTTGCTTTTGCAGGGGGGCTACTTCTGAATCTGATGCCCTGTGTTTTTCCAGTACTTGGCATCAAAGTAATGGGGTTCGCGCGCCACGCTCAAAACGATGCCCCGCAATTGCGCAAACAAGGATTCGCTTTCCTGGGAGGCGTGGTTGTCTCATTCTGGGTGCTGGCAGGCGCCCTTATTGCACTTCGCGCCGCCGGTGAATCGGTCGGCTGGGGATTTCAGCTTCAGTCGCCGATGTTCGTCACGTTTCTTGCCGTACTTTTCATGCTGTTGGCATTGAACTTGAGCGGCGTATTCGAAATGGGGCTCGGCATCCAAAACGCGGCGGGTGGATTGGCACCGCCAGGGCGAAGCGCATTGATTGACGCGTTCTTCTCCGGCGTATTGGCAACCGTCGTTGCGACGCCTTGTACCGCGCCAATGATGGGTGCCGCGCTTGGCTTCACGCTCTCGCAACCCGCCGCTTTGTCGCTTTTGGTGTTTACGGCTATCGCGCTCGGCATGGCGACACCGGTACTTGCGCTATCGTTGATGCCAAAGTGGCTGCGATTCCTGCCAAAACCCGGCGCATGGATGGATACATTGAAACAAATCCTTGCCTTTCCTTTGTATGCCACGGTCGCTTGGCTGGTATGGGTACTTGGGGCACAAATCGGCAATGACGGTGTTGCGAAACTGCTGTTCGGCTTGACCCTGCTTTCACTCGCTGCATGGGTTTATGGTCATTGGCAAATTGCCGGGTCGAAAAGCGCGATGATTGCGGCGCTATCGATTGCGATGGTCGGCGTCGGCGTTGCATGGCCGGAGTCGAAGAATGCCGCCTCAACCGTTGCGCGTATTGAGGATGGATGGGTGCCATTCTCGGTAAAGAAAATCGCCGAGCTGCGCAGCGAGCGAAAACCAATATTTGTCGATTTCACCGCGACCTGGTGCATTACCTGCCAGGTAAACAAGCGGGTCGCTTTAAATCGCGCTGATGTCGTCCAGCGATTCAAAGAACTTGGCATCGTTCGAATGAAAGCCGACTGGACATTGCAAGATCCGGAAATCACCCGGGCACTGGCTGAATTCGGACGCAATGGCGTACCGCTTTACGTGTTTTATCCCGCTGGCGGCGACGCAAAAATTCTCCCCGAGATTTTGACGCCGGCAATCGTATTGGCAGAAATTGCGCCGGAAACACCTTCCCTGGCAGGCCGGTAGTCGTTTGTTTTGACGCGACAGCCGCGTTAGTATCAATCTTGCCCACCGAACTTTTCGACAATTATCATTCTGGCCGACTTGAACTCACGATCGATTCCCCTGCTACCCTTGAGCGTACTGATCCTGTTGAGCGCCATGACATTCTGGCTCTCGCGATATGTTCAGCTTGATGAGGCCCGCGTAGATGCCGCTAGCCGCCATGATCCGGATTTGATCATCGAAAATTTTTCCGCCCTGAAACTGGGGGATCGCGGAGCGGTGGAATACACCATTACTGCGGGGAAATTGACCCATTTTCGCGACGACGATTTGTCGACACTCGATAAAATCGTATTCTCGGCCCTGCAACCCAATAAGCCAAAAGTGACTGCGACAGCGCCGCGCGGGCAACTCATCAAGCGCGTGGATGGTGCCGACGAGGTTATGATGGAAGGCGGCGTTCGCGTAGAAACCGAGGCCGACGCGAAAAATGCACCGTTGAAATTGACGACCCCGACGCTCAAGGTCATACCTGATCAGAATATTGCGCGCTCAGGCGATGGTGTAGTCATGGAAAGTCCGTTGGGAAAATTGACCGCAAGAACATTTGTCTTGAACACAGAAACGCGTCGCCTAGAATTTGAAGGCGTCAATTTGAAATACTCGTCCAGGAGCAAGCGATGATGTTCCCGAAACGAATTTTGACCATTGCCGCAGTCATATTGACACATGCGCCCGGCATCGCCTTTAGTGAAAAAGCCGATCGGGAAAAGGAAATGGACATTTCGTCGAAGTATGGTTTGTACGAAGGCACCAAGGAGACCAACGTCAAGAAACTCGAAGGCGACGTGTTGATCGAGAGGGGAACCATGCGCATCACGGCCGAGCGGGCGATCGTGAAAGATACCGTCGAAGGCATGTTTGCAGAGTTGTTTGGCAAAAGTGCCGGGCCGATCACGTTCAGGCAAAAACGCGAAGGTGAGAACGACTTCGTCGAAGCATCCGCCGATCGCGCCGAGTACGACGACAGTACCGGGACAATCAAACTCTTTTCCAAAGTCCGCTTCAAAAGTGGCGGTGATCTTATGGAAAGCGAATACATGGTTTACAACACCGTTTCCGAAAAAATGGAATTGCGCAATCAGATTCCCGGCACAAAATCCACAGCGGCTGCGGACGAAGGCCGTGTGGTTTTCAAGGTACAGCCACGCACCCAAACGGCAACACCACCGATCGATGGCAAGACCCCGGTCGTTTCAAAAAAATAGCCGCCTCAAAGACTGTTTGATGAATCAAATCGCCGAATCAGAGTCTGCACCAGAGGCGCTCAGCACCAAGAGCACGCTGCGAGCGGATCGGCTTAGAAAGTCCTACAAAAAACGTTTGGTCGTGAGCGATGTGTCACTCTCGGTTGAAAGCGGCGAAGTGGTTGGATTGCTCGGCCCCAACGGCGCGGGAAAGACCACCTGCTTTTACATGATTGTCGGTCTGGTGCCGCTCGATGGCGGCGGCATCGCATTGGATGGAAAAGACGTCTCGCGATTGCCGATCTTTCGCCGTTCCCGATTGGGGCTCGCCTATCTCCCCCAGGAGGCATCGATTTTTCGCAAGTTGACGGTGGCGGAAAATATCCAGGCGGTGCTGGAATTGCGCGATCTTTCGCCAGACGAAATTGACTCCAAGCGCGATTCGCTGATGGATGAATTGCACATTGCGCACTTGCGCAACAATCCCGCCGTCAGCTTATCGGGGGGCGAACGCCGCCGTGTCGAAATTGCCCGCGCGCTCGCTGTCGATCCGCGGTTTATCCTGCTCGACGAACCTTTCGCCGGCGTCGATCCGATCGCGGTGATCGATATTCAGGAAATCATCAAGTTCCTGAAAAATCGCGGCATCGGTGTACTTATCACCGATCACAATGTGCGCGAGACCTTGGGCATTTGCGACCGCGCTTACATCATCAATCAGGGATCGGTTTTGGCCTCCGGCAAGCCCGATGAAATAATTTATAATGAATCTGTTCGCAAAGTCTATCTGGGTGAAAACTTCCGCCTATGATTTCCCGGCAGTATGTTGAAAAACAACTGCATGGCGGCGATGAATCTCCAGTATGAAACATAGCCTCCAGCTCAAGCTCTCACAGCACCTCACGCTGACCCCGCAACTGCAACTTTCGATAAAGTTGTTGCAGTTGTCGACAGTGGAGCTCAATACCGAACTTGAGCGGTATCTGCTCGAAAATCCATTGCTGGAGCGCATCGATGCCGAAAGTGCGTCGAATGACGCAGCCGTTGCTTTCAACGGCTCGTCCACCCTCACCAGGGCTCGGGTGAAAATGTGATGCTTGACCGGATCCCGGTAGGACGTCACCTCCAGGATTGTTCCACGGCAAACCGCCTGTGAGAGGCGGACGTGGTCCGGCACGGAGAGTGGGCGCACCAACGTGCCCATTGCCGCGGAACTCAAGAGGGTGGAGCACAAAATGGCCAAAAACTTCTGGTCTTGCTTTGTCATAACATCACGGACGGTTCGGGTGGCCAGCGGCGGGGAAAGCCCACGTTGAATGGACGATTGGCCCGGTGGATGGGACGGATGGTTAAGGAAAATGGAAA
>JANOKK010000617.1:0-14863 GCA_031419255.1 Betaproteobacteria bacterium | reverse complement strand
GCCCCTATCCCGTCGGGCAGGGATTGCCTTGGCGAAATCGATCTTCCAAAAACGTGGTAGACGAACTTGAGCATCTGGTTCGCGACCTGGGCGTGCAATATGTCATCTTTCGGGATCCGCTTTTCTCTGCAAACAAGAAGCGCGTCGTGGCAATTTGCGAAGAAATCATTTCGCGTGGCGTGACCATTCAGTGGCGCTGCGAAACGCGCATCGACTGCCTGGACGAGATAACCATTTCCATGATGGCAAAAGCGGGCTGCGTCGGCGTGAACTTTGGCGTGGAGAGCATTGACCCGCAGGTGCAGAAAAACGTTGCTCGCAAGCCAATTTCCGAGGAGCAATTTGTCGATACGATGGTGCTGTTCCGCAAGCATGGCATTGCAACTTTCGCTTTTTTTGTTGTCGGGCTTCCCGGCGACACTGTCGATACCATCCTTGAGAGTATCCGTTTTGCACTTGGGCTCGGCGCAAGCTGGACACAGTTTACGGTGGCAACGCCATTTATCGGCACCGGCCTGCATGAATGGGCTGTGGAGCACGGCTATGTGGAGCCGGAGCATTACCGAATCATTAGTGCTCATGAAGGGTCGATTGGCAACGAGAATCTGACCCCAGAACAGGTACACCGGTTACACCGTTTTGCCCAGATACTTCAGCGCAATTTCATCAACCGTAGGGGCATTCTCAAAAACGAACTACGGCGTGACCCGATGTATCGAATGGCGAAGCTCACCCTCGATACATTGATCGTGCCGCTGGAGCGGGGATTCTTCATGCTCGGCTCGGCAATACTTCGTTTGAGCATGCCTGACACTCGAAGGGGTTCTGCAACGATGGTGCCGCAAAAGGCCTTGCGCAAACCGGGTGTTGGCGTAGCATCTTGATCCTCTTGACCGGTGGCACAGGATTTGTGGGCCATCACCTCGCGTCGCAATTCGTTTTTGAGGGTCGCCGCGTCCGTGTTTTGAGCCGAACTCCTGATCGCATCGTCCTTCCCAAGGGCGTTTCCTGCGTGAAAGGGGATCTGACAAACCCGGCATCGTTAAATGAGGCGATGTTAGATATCGATACGGTAATACACGCAGGAGCCGTGCTGCAAAATGGATCGACATCCGATGCGCAACTTGAGCAGGTAAATGCCGGCGGCACGGCGGCACTGGCGCGAATTGCCCGCGATGCGGGTGTACGGCGATTCGTCCACATTAGTTCTGCTGGCGTATATGGGGACGGTTACACATCGTCCCCTCATTTGGAGAATGACATCCCGGCGCCGGCGACAGCATATGAGCGCTCAAAACTATTGGCTGAGCAGGCGCTCGTCGGGGCGCTTGAAGGCTCAAAAGTTCAATGGACCATACTTCGCCCTCAAGGCCTCTATGGCGCCAAGCGTCCGGCAACCGCTGCCTTCTTTCGATTGGTGGCGCAGAAAAAATTCTGGCTCCATGGGCCTGCGCACGTCGTTGTCCATCCGACCCACATTGACGATCTCGCCTCTGCAGTTCGGAAAGTGCTCAATTGCGACGACTTGCATCGCGAAATTTTGAACATTGGCGGAGAACGTTGGCTCGACTATTGCGAACTGATCAGATTGACCGGCGCGTCGCTTGGCCATGTGCCAATGCAGTTCCGTGCGCCAGGTTGGGCGAGTCAAGTGGCTGCGGTGAGCGTGCGTGCGTGGGGTGCAAACGGCAAACCGCCCGCCTTGCTCGCGCGGCTGGCGCGGACATGGATTAATCGGGCCGTTAGCATCGAAAAGGCGCGCGACCGCCTCGGTTTTGAGCCGCTGACGCTTGCCGCAGGGATTCATCAAACGGCGACAGAGCTTCGCCGAAACGCGCAACTCTAAGAAAAGGGGTTACGCTGAAATCAACGCGTTTGGAACTCTTGTCGCGATCATACGCAAGAGTATCGATTTGCGTGTGGTGGCAAATTATGTGCGTGACACGACGCTAGCCTTCATCGAATTCCCACAGACAGACTCGTTACGCTTCGTGCTGGTAGCACAACACTAAAGCCGCCAACTTCGCGTTGCTCCGTCGGTATGGTTGTAATCGGAAGCCAAAAGCCTTCGGCACCCGATTGTTCGCCCTTCACTTTATCGCCGCGCAAAACATTTCCAGCCGCGGTGAAGCTAACTGACACCGGCTCACGATGGTTGTTAACAACAACAGCAATGATTTCTTTGCGCGCATCATCACGGAAAGCTGACGCCAGCACAAGCGGGTCGTCCGGTTCGCTACTAATGCGTAGGGCACCGCGCTTGATCCAACGAGCATAGTGGCCGATTGCGTAGCCAGTGCCACTGATGCTGACCGTTCCACGTACCCGGTTGAAGTACACCAAACAGTCCTCGTCGCACGTGCCGCGCCGGGCAAACGTGTCCCAAGTCTGAAACATGGCCCAATATGACGACGCATCGGCATAGCGCAATTCATCGTGGATATGAATGGCGCGTCCGCGTAGCGAGTCCAGAGGCCCAGCGCGACCGTTGCTCACCTCGGTCATCCATACCTGCATGCCGTAACGCTTGGCGAGATCGCGGATGTCGTTGCGTACTTTGATGCGACCTGCATCTGGCTTTCCTTGCCCCGAAGTGGCCAGAATCCGATTGACGTCGCTATATATCGATCCGTATGGGTAGGTATGGTAGCTGATCGCGCCAATGTAGCGGCGCGCATCCGGGTCGGCCAGTACGGCGCGCGCGGTGTTAAGACTTGCTTCCTCCGTTTCCTCGCTGGCGACCACCATCCGCGTGTCCATGAAACCTTCCTTGCGCAGACGCAGACCCACGATTTTCACCAAATCAACGACCTCCTGGACGCTGGTGCCGGCACCGAGCTCTTGGTTGCCAGTCGTTGGTTCATTGAACAAATGGTGCCATCTCGTCACGATGCCAAACTTGTCGCGCCAATAGATCAGCGGCGCAACGACGTTTTCCGCCATTTCGTCAAGATACCGGCGGTAATTGGCCTTGCGTATTTCTGCCAACCACGGATCAGACCAACGTACGTTGGTTCCGCTATGAATGGTGAAGTTGTTAAAACCGTACGGCGTGGCAAGTTCGACCGTGGCAGATTTTTGGATTTCAGAGCGCACGAAATTGAATGCACTCCAATTGATTGTGAAAGGATCATCATTGTCGTTGGCAGTGGTGTAGCGCGCCGCATCAAAATTTTCATATGGCCCAGTATCAACATGGCCCATGGTGAGTCCAATCTGTCCGTATACGGCCTCGATTACGCGGGGGCGTAGCACTCCCATCAAATCCTCGCGCGTCGCAAGTTCAAAATGATCCGTATGGGTCGCGCCGAAGCCCTCCATGACCTGATGAACTACGGATGGGTCAATGTGGATGGCGACTGACCGCGCAGTTATAGGACGAAGCGTGTCCACCACTCGTTGAGATTTGGGAGGTACAACCGCCTCCGGAAAATTGGACTGAGCCGCCTGATGCAATGGGTGCGCATGGGAAAAACTGACAGTCACATTTAATACGCTCACCAACAAAGCCCTTATTAAAAATTGTCCTCCTAAGTTGATATACAAATGCGCCGAGGAAAATCTCAAAAACCGCGATTGCAGCATTTGGATGGCCGGCAGACGACAAAGTGCCAAATGCGCATGACGTGATATGGTCGCCAGTTGCTTCACTATTTTGTTCACGGTATTTTCTGAAGTCGCCAAGTTGTTGCCGGAGCCCTCAGCAACTATGGTTTCCGGGGGTGACTTTTTACCCCATGCCATCGATGATAAAACAGGTCAGCGACGAACGCGATGCGCGGCAACCGAGTCAGGAGGCGCAGCAAAACCAGCAGGATTGACAGCCTGCCGCCTTGCACCTGCGCACTGCCCCGCAGTTGTTGAAGGCGCACATTGCGCAACTGTTGTTGTGTTGCCGGTTGATTGTCGCGAATATACTCATTGATTGCCACCATGAGCCGATCTTCTGCACGATGCGCTTCGTGATCAGCCAATGCCTGCGGCGTAACCAGTGCTCGCCCGCCATCTGCAAGGTGCGCGTCGAGAATCTTAAAGTGGATTTCCGTTTCGTTGCGCAGGCGATAATAGTTTTGCGATAGATTGCCATGTCCATGTCGATAACGATGAAGGTGCTCCATCAAAATTCCGATTGGATAGATTTTGGCAATTCGCGCCCACATCTCAAGATCAGACGCGATGCGAAACTCTTCTCCCCGATAAGGGCCAACTGTGCGGTACACCGAGGCACGAACCATGCTTGTTGGCCCGACCAGAAAACGATTTTTGTATGTCAGCAATGCATTTAGGATGATTTCGTAGGGCAGCGGCTTGCCGGTGCGTAGTTCCGGCGGAATACTAAGCCTTCCATATTCATTTCCAAGAGCGTCGATAAACGCATCCAGGCAAAACACCGCTCCTGCCTCGGGATGGCGTTGCAGGAAGTTCACCTCACGTTCAACGATGGACGATTCGTAAATGTCGTCGGCGTGGTACACGCAGACATATTCGCCACGCGCCAGCGCAATGCCATCATTGACATTGGCAAATTGACCGCGATTCTTGGGCTGGCGATGATGAACAAGTTTTTCGCCGTATTCGCCGATGATCTCCGGACTTTGGTCGGTGGATGCATCGTCCATCACCAGAATTTCCGTGTTCAGGAAAGACTGTCCAACAATGGAATCCAGGCTGTCGCGTAAGTAAGGTGCCGCGTTGAACACCGGCACAACAATGGTTACAAGCGGCAATTGAGTTTTCAATCGTAAGTGGCTGTCAACAAGCACCCATCAGCGGGCAATCATTCCGATACCGCAGCCCCCTGTGATTGATAAAACTCACAAGTCGTGCGTTACAATGCCATTGGAAAACCATTCAACGTTCAGTCAGCAAACGCTCAAAGTCTGCCCGAACGGTCGCCGTATTTTTTGTGTCGTAATACCACCGAATTGTGCGGTCGAGACCGTCGCTAAACTTTACCTGTGGTTCCCAGCCTAGCAGCCTCTTTCCCAACGCATTGTCACACACGCGGTTATACGGCCCGGTGGGTTTGGTAGGGTCTGGCAACAACGTGGACTGTACGTTGGTGCGTCGGAGAATCTCACTGGCGGCATCGATCACGCGGGTTCGTTCCATCGTGCCGAGATTTACTGCCGTGCCGTCGTCAATTTTTTCGGCTGCCAGTATCGTACCCTCCACAATATCGCTTACGTAAGTCCAGTTGCGGATTTGCTCACCGGTGCCCCACACGATAAACGGTTCCTGCTTGACGAACGCTCGCGCGATCATCGCGATGACGGCATGGTTTTCCAGGCATCGTTCGCCATATGCGGTGAAGTAGCGCAGCGACGCGCATTTAAAACCATAGTCACGAAAATAGGCTTGAAGCGTGAGTTCACACATCAGCTTTGCCCAACCATAAAGATTGTCTGCAGCGTAGGGTGGCTTCACCAAATCCTCTTTTAGATAAAGGACTTCAGAGGGGTCATGTTGCAGGTGATCGGGATACACGCATCCGGACGAGGCGAAGGTAAATTTTCCCACCCCGCCACGGTGAGCCGCGCGAATCATCAAACCATCAAGGGCAAGATTGGTCGAGCATGCGGCTTGATGAAGGTCGATGTAACCGCGTCCACCGTGGTTAGCGGCCAAATGGAAAACGTGTTCCATGCCGGCCACTGCTTTCTCTGCCGCTCCCGGTGAAAGCAAGTCCATCTCCAGAAACTCAATCGCATTCTGATCTAGCAAGTGTTTCACGTTTTCACGTGTACCACTCGACAGGTCGTCAGCGATACGCACGGAGGCACCGCGCGCAACCAGCGCATCAACGAGATGTGAGCCGATAAACGAGCAGCCACCCGTAACTAGCGCAGTCTTACCTTTCCAATACGACACGATTTTTCTCCCGGTTTGTGATTCGCATTTTTTCGCCTTCATCAGCGGCTCGCCAGACAAAGTCAATCAGGCGACGATATTTATCGTAGCATGACTTTCCGATGATATCCGCCTGAAACTTATGGATATGCGGCCATTGAGGGCCATCGTATACATGGGCACTCTATTTCAACGGCAGCCTTGAATTTGCGTGGCAAGGCGCGAAGTGGCGACATAGCATGGCCTACGGCAACGACGCGGGCGCACCGCTGGTGCGCCGAAACCGCCGTGCGGAATAGGGCACCGTTTCATGTATCGCTATTTCCGGGTCGGGACACTAGTGCGGTCGAATCAATTTGACCACCGCAAAGGCATGACCGGTATCAGCCAACCACACGCTCATATAGCCCCATCGCCTGATTGCACCATGCGTCTTGTCCAAATTTTGCGGCAATGCGCGCGTGCATGTCGATTGGATCAAAAGCATCGCGCCTTCGAATTGCTTCCAGAATACCGTTTGCGAGCGCATCGGGGCCGTCGACTTCAACCATTACGCCGTCGGCAGTTGTAACGAATTCCTCAGGCCCGCCACAGCGGGTAAGGACAAGTGGTGTACCACAAGCCAATGACTCTGCGGCAACTGAACAAAACGTCTCGCGCGCAGACGATACGACCACAAGCGAGCAACACCGCATTGCTTCTGAAACGGCGATCGGATCTGAACCATTGACGATTTGTATTGCGGACCCGAGCCCCAAGCGGGTGATGAGGTCGCTTACCTCGCTGCGATCCTGACGATACGCCCGAAAGGCATTGGCGGACAAGATTTTCAGATGCATCTCGGGAATAGTCCGCCGCACCTCCGCCAACGCACGAATCAGGACGTCAACTCGTTTGAGCCGCCGAATCAAGCCCACGTACAACAATTCGTGGGGATCGCGCTGGCGCGGCGCAGGAAAGAAAACGGAATCATCGACAACATTGGGCAAGACTGCCGTTTCAACACGACCATCAAGGTATGTGGCGACATTTTGCAGAAGGAACTGACTCACCGGCGCAATTAAACGGATGCCGGGAAGTGCGGAATCCACTTGTGCACCGACCCGTCGCTGGCTGTGTAGCCAAGGCGTCCAGAAGGCATGTTCCGAAGTCATGACGGGAATACCGAGCGCTTGTCCAATTGCGCTTGCTACGACGCCATCCGGAAAAACGAAGTGTGCGTGGATCAAATCGAAGGGGCGCTCGTGGTGAAGCCGTCGGGCAAGCGCCAATACCTTAGGTAGTGCGAGACGCGCATCGAAACCGTGGGTGAAATACTCAATCGAGCCGGGTACCCGTGGAAAGTGTATTTCCACCGAACCACGAATGGCACTTGTGGGAATTTGTCGAAAACGTGCAATCGAGCTTACGGGAACCAAAGGAGGAACCCAAGGCGTTGGGACGATTACCGAAATGTCGGCGTGTTGAGAGGCCGCGTTGCACATGCGCTCCGCCCACAGCCCCCGTTGCGGAGCGGCGGGCGTTGGATAGTTCCAGGAGATAACCAGTATTCGGAGCCTTCGTCCGGCACTTGAAATAGGTATTGGACCGCGCGATTGCATATTGCGTTTAAGTGACGAAACAACGCCTATTGATGGTGTTGGCTAAAGAAATCTGAAAACGATGAAGCAGGTCAATGCTATCACTCGTCGTCACACGAAATGGCACAATTGCCTTTGATTATCGTCCTCGCCATCAGGTGGTCGCCAAATTGACGAATCGATCAGCTATAGCCTCTGAAGGGTGACGACCAAATGTCCGGTCGAAGTGCCAGTTCCATTGCCGAAACTATCAAGATATGTCGCCGCCACGTTGTTGGTACAAAATATCAATCAATGTCCCCTGACATACACTGGCCATCGGGCATCTGAAAGACGTTCGTTGGTAACCAGCTTGCGACGAACGACCATCACCACATCAATTGCGCGTTTCTCACTGTAAATTCGAGTAGATCGCCATTTGACGGGCATTTTCAGTCTCTTTTGGCTGGAAACGCGCTACAGTGCTCGACTTTCAAAGGATCACCGCCCAACCTGTGTCACGGTTTAGCGCCAGCGGCGTTGACTACTGCCTTCGCCGACCAGATACCCCGCGAACTCACCTAGCGCCCAGGCCACTACAAGAGTGACTAGCCACGGGGCTGAGATAACCAATCGAACAAAGTTGCGCTTTGTCCGAAGGACTGCGGCAACAATCCGCACCAACAAAAGGAACGGCAAAAGAGGTGTGATACTTGAGAAAGCGAGGCGCTGAAGTACGCCTTTACCAAGCACCCGTCGCGACGCGTAGCCTTGCGCGAGCGCGAATGCGAGCGCAACGGCCGCGCCAAACGAATGGCTCTTGCCATGAATCACCACCGCGTCTGACGCCATGTGGGTCGCCGCCCCACGCCGATTTGACTCCTGTTCGAGAATCACCTCGATTACGCCATCGTGCAACGCCGTTCCCAATCCAACCAGAAACGAATGCTTGAAGGACATATTCGCGCCTGAAAGCGAATACACCCGGCCCGAAACCAACGGCGGCGCAACGCGCGCGTAATCGTAAAAATACACCGCCCAGTCCAGTGGCCGACCACATTGCGCAAGATCCACCGGCCCCCCAACTGCGTCAACCGGCAGATCGTGCGCCGCCATGATTGCATTGCGCCACCCGGGCACACAGATGCAGTGGTCTTCAAGGAAGGCGACGACGTTGCCTTTCGCCGCCGCCAAGCCTGCGGCGCGAAGCATCGGCACAGTGGACTCGTGGGCGAGGCTGAAGTCGGCCACGCCCGGAAACTCGGCTAAAAATAGCCCGCCAACTTCCTCGGCGAAGTTTCGCGCAACAATAATGTCGTCCTCACCCGGTCGAACTTGGGAAAGCAAGGATCGTAGACAACGCCTAAGGGATTCATGTCCGGTCCAGGCGGCCACCACCACGGTCAGTTTGCGTTGGGTCAATCGGTTGCCGGTCATTTTTTGTCCCGCCGATTGTCGCGAGCGGGCATCGCCACGTATTGCCGGCATTCGCACATTGTCATCGGGACCAATTTCATCAAGCAATATTGTTATGCGCGCAATGCATCGTCAATGTGCCGTTTCGCGGTCTGGTGACTGTCCCATTAACGCCAGCCGGGATCATTTCACGCCCGATCCCTTTGCGACCGGAATCATGAGATCGAGATAGCGCCGGGTAACCATGCGCCAGTCGTAGTCCGCAGCGCGGCGCGGCCCATCTTTCGCCATACGCAGGCGTAACGGCTCATCGCTTAATACATGGCGCATCCCGTCAACCAGCGTTTCGATCCGAGCATCGGGAAGCAGGTGCGCGACGCCACCGGCGAATTCCGGAAAGGCGGTGTTGTTTAGCGCGATGACCGGCGCGCCGCATGCCATTGCTTCGAGCACCGGCATGCCGAAACCTTCGTAGGAAGAAGGATAAATGAACAGGGCGGCCGCATTGTAGACGGAAACCATTTCTTCATGGGTGGCGTGGCCGCGAATCACCACATCTTTGTCGAGGCCCAGTTCAGCGATAACCCGGCGAAAGGGGGACGTACCCGGCAGGTCTGCGCCGACGATGAGGAACTTATGCGGCAGGCCGTGCTTTGTTTTAAGTTCGGCGAACGCCCTAATTAGCGCGGAAAGGTTGCGGCGCTCAGTAGGCTTGCCGACATAGGTGATATATGGAATGTCAGCTCCAAAAAGGGCGCAACGCCAACGAGACAATGCGGCTTGATCGTGAAGCGGGCGAAAGAGGCGGGTATCGACACCCTCCGGCACCACACTTATTCGATTCGCCGACATCCAATAGAAATGTACCATGTCGCGTCGACTATATTCACTGACCGTCGATACGGCAGTCGCGCGCCATGCGCTCAGAGTGTAAATTGCCCGCGCCTTGTTAAGCGTCCACCAGTCGAACGCCTGAGGATAGCCCTCATAGGATCCATGATGAATTAGAAACGTCGGACAACGGGAAAATAGCGGAATCACGTAGCTCGGGCACAGCAATAACCCCCTTCGTCCATGCGCGCGCGGCAGCGTAATCTGTTCCCAGAGCGCCAGTGGAAGCGAAGTCGGTAGGACGATATTGATCGCGCCGGTCGGAAGGTAGGTGCGATCATCGAGCGCAATGGGCGTATAGACGCGAATCTCTGTGAATGGGTGGTCGATTTCATCAAGATTTCGCAACAGCGCCTCTATACAACGTGCCACGCCAGATCGTTGCGCGACGAGACGAATACCGTTAATTCCGAGAATCATATGTGATTGGATGCCGTGTTTTGAACAATGTCGCTGGGAGCGGAGATGCCATGGGCGATATGGCACCGATGAGAGAACCAAAAAATTTCGTGGCCAATATAAAGTGTTTCAAACACGATCTGCTACACCTCAAAGCCAACGTCTTCGCGAACGAACCGACGGAAGTGATCGAGAAATCCCTGCGGGCGAAATCGGTCATAGGCCGGCGACTCAAGAAATGCGCGCGCAGCATCGCGGTGGCGGGTGACTTGGGTTGGCGTCATGCCATGTAGAAAATCGCGCAAATCGTGGAACCCCTCAAATTGCCGCATATCGATGAAGCATTCAGCGGGGATCACATCGGTGATCTCGGGCGCGCCCCAATAAACCGGCACACAGCCGGCTGCAAAGCAATCGAAAACTTTCTCGGTGATCCAGCCCGGCAGGATCATGTTTTCAAAACAAATTGCAAACTTGTAACGGCTAAGCGTTTCTGCCTTGGATACGACCGTGCCTTTGGACGCTGCCGCCACGGCGGCGTAAACCGGATTGGGCCAGCGGCGCTGCTTTGCTTCCCACAGCGCGTCGTACCAGAAGCGAAATGTCCACGGCACCCAGCTTTTGCCGACGCGCATCGGTGCGCGATCCCACGACTTTCCGTACAAGTCTATTTCGCCGAAGCGGTGAAAGTACTCTACGGCCTTCAATCGCATGGTATAGAGCTCGGCGCGGTAGAGTCGCGGCAGTTTGTTGGCATTGATCATCGTGAGAAAGCCGCGATCAGTCCTCGAAAAAGCGGTTTCGTTTACGCCATCAAGGCATTGCGGCCAGACAAATCGTTCCGGGCGGATTAGCGTACCGGTGAACGGTACCAATGACGTTGCGTCGGAAAAGCACATGATCCGCTTGACGTGGCGCTGGATCGCGGGCAATGCTTCATAAATCCGAGGCTCGACAATGGGGCACTCGAAGGCAAAATAGGCGCTCAAAATTACGTCTGGTCGGCGCGCAAGGCGCGCATAATCCGCCATGTTTCCGACGGAGACATAAACTTTTGTCGTGTCGTCGGGTTCCGTCGGAATGAGATCTGCGGTGTGAACCGGTATACCAAGGCGGTCGAAATAATCCTTTACCAACAGGAAAGGCGCAAGAATATTGTCTCCACCTAGCGCGCTGGTCGCCGGATTGAACAGTCGATCTTGGAAGAAATGACTTGTTGGCGGGTCGATGTAAATCGCCAATTTAGGCGCGGGCTTCACTTGACCGGGTGTTACATCCATTTGGCCCTCCAGCCGTCAAAAATCTCGCGAATTCGCTGACGTTCCTGTCCCGTTAAGAGTAACGCCAAGCCACCGACCATCAGGATATATATACCCAACTTGAACAGCAATGCCTCCAGAGAATGCGTCTGCGAGTACGCCCCAATCAGTCCCGTCGCGACCAACCCCAGAAGCAACCAGACAGAGCGCGCGAATAGGTAGGCAGGCAATCGCAGCCCATAGGTGCGACGCAGAAAAATCATTGTCGAAAAATACAGGAATATCGGTGCGATCAGACCCGCCAGCCCGGCTCCCAGAATTCCCAGCGGGCCGACCAGATAAAAGGCGGTGACCACGACAAGCAACTGCGCAATCAAATTGGTGACGACATGAAAAGGCATATGATCCAGCGCGATGACGAGGGATTGGTATGTCCCACTCAACAACAATACAATTTCGGTGAGTACGAAAACCATCACAAAAGTTGCGCCAGGCAGAAATGCAGACGAGTAAAGCAGGAAGATGGCGATGTCTGGAAAGAGTAATAGTGGCGGCAATGCGATTCCTGCGATCAGACAAAACGTCGTCTGGAAATTGTTTGCCCAGGCCATCCGCTCGACCGGACTTCCGCCGCGGTTGACGTTCGGCGTCAGGAACACCGAGTGCGCCGTGCCGAGCACCGCCCGCACTGAAAGGCTGATGCCGATCGCCGCCTGCATCCATCCTGCCGCCTCGGCACCGTGTTCGCTAAGCAAACGATAGTGAATAAAGAGTGCCGCAAAGGGCGAGAGAAAAGTCAGGATCAATAATGCACCGGAAAAACGCCAAATTGGCGTCGGAAGTCGCATTGCAAAACGCGGCGTCGGAGCGGGTTTGGAAACTGAAATACCCGACATTGCCATATGCGTGATACCGAGTACGAGGATCACCCCAAGCGCCGCATAGGCGGCATAGTATCCGGCCAGTCCATTCCACCATACTCCCAACAACGCGACCGCCACGACAAGGGCGTGCAGGAACGCAACCAGCATCGAGCGATTCTGTTCCATCCGCCCGGCGATCACATTCTGCAAAAATGGAACGAGCGCAACGACGGGTAAGCCAATCAAGGCAATGATTAGCGCGTCGCGGTAGGGGAGCAACGCGGCACCCCAGGTGATCGGTCGCCACGCAGTGATCAGGAGTGCGATAACCGTTGCCGCGAGAATCAGCGCCAGCAAGACGTTTCGCATTCGGGTGTAAAGGTCGTTGAACGCTGTCGGGCCCGCCGCCCATCGCTCGGGCAGGAATCGGACGGCAGCAAAGGGCAACGACAGGGAAACCGTTTGGGCGATGACGGCGAGTAACTTTTCGATGACAGCCATGACACCCACAAGCTCGGGCCCGAGCGTCAAGGCGAGGGTTTTGGTGCGCACCAGGAGCACCAGCATCGTGATCACCTGAAGGGCACCGATAGTTAACAGCGCGCGCAGCATCATTTGAACGCGTACCCGTTGTCAATCATTGGCTTCTGATTCAATTCGCTACGACGGGAATTCAATTATTGGCTCCCTGATGCCGTTTGGAAAACTCATGTGTCCCCGCGCGGAGGGGCAACGGCGGAAGATACGGTGCCACGCAGAAAATGGCGGACACGAACATAGAGATAGCTCAGTGTGCTGTACAGAAGATACAAAAAATGCAGGGGCACGCAGGCAAGGGCAAAAAAACCGCCGCCTACCCGCCGGAAAAATGAATAAAGTTCGAGGTTGAAACCAATAACAATCAACAATGCCGCAACCACGGCCCACAATAGGGTCGGTTGCCAAATGCAAAGTGGCAACAGTGTTGTCGCAAGCAATACCAATGCACCGCTCGCGCGTTGGCCAAACTTGAGGTTCAAGTCGGCCTCGACCTGACCGCGCTCCAAAATAAGTTGCGTCCAAGGTATCGCGCGGCAGAATACGTCCGTCATGACGATTGATTTCAGGGTCCACTCTTTGAGATGTTTGGCTAGAAGGTTCCGGTCGAGCAAAATGGAGTGCCCGGCGCGCTTCAGGCGATACCCCAGTTCAATATCCTCAATCGACGGTCGGCGGAAGCGTTCGGCATCGAATCCGCCAATGTCCTGAAATACTGTCTTTCTAATCGCACCCAGTCCGGCCCAGAATGTTGCCGCATCCGGGTTACCTGTTTGATGCGTGTAATGGTGCAGCAAGTTTCGGTAAGTGCTGACCAGACTCTTCGCGTCGGGCTTGTCGTCGTATGAGCCAAATAGCGCGGTAATTTCCGGACTCGCGCGAAACGTCTCCACGACCCGATTCAACACACCTGGGCCGATGACCACATCGGAGTCGACGAACAGCAGAATGTCGCCGGTGGCGACCGTCGCACCAAGATTGCGCGCCATCCCGGGGCCGCCGTTTCTCTGCGCACGAACGACTCGCACACCCATTTCCTCGGCGGCGGCGACCGTTGCGTCGGTGGAAGCGTCGTCAACCACGATGATTTCCATGTTCTCGCCAACTTGGGCTTGCAAGGCGGCAAGGCTTTTGCGAAGCGCAGGGACACAGTTGAATGCTGGGACGATGATGGAGAGTTTCACTGAGCGACCTGCTAGAGGAAATTGTTGTTGAATATGTGTCGTCATGGAGCGATTGGCGATTCGATTGATTGCAGCACACTATTTCGCAGACAATACGCACTCACCAAAAATATCCAATTTTGGTCAGCCAATATGTACGTGAGTAGTTGACCTGAGTTGTCGACGATGCAACAATATTGTGAACCTTTGCAAATTCTGTGCCGGCTGCCCGCAGAGTTGATTGTTTCCCTCTGCCAATTTCTTTCAACGATGAGCCGGCCTATTCTTCATCTTCCTCGTCCGCTTCCGACCCGGAACCTTTCTCTTCATACAACCAGCAAATTCGCCGGGTCTCAGGCCCTGACAATCGATCTCCCATCAATCCGCAGCGATAGGCGCGCGCCGACAGGCGTTCGAAATGTCGGCAGCCATGACACGCGCCAAACGGTTGTCCTTCATTGTCCGACTGGAACGTGGTGAGGGTTTCGCGCAAGGCGGATACCGCGTTGCGGATACGGTTGGGGCTGATGTTGCGGGTGGCGTGTTGCCAGGCGAGTTGCGGCTGAACTTCGTTCAGGAATTGATCGCCCGATGCCGACAGCCTGAGACGCACGACACGCCGGTCGAGGTCATCCTGATAACGCTCGATCAGCCCGCGCCGGTCCAGCAGCAACAGGCTTTGCGACATTGTGCCTTTGGTCAGGCCCAGATATTCGGCCATCGCCTGCGGCGTGTTGGAGTAACGATTGGCGCGAGCCAGATACACCAGCGCGTGGACGTGAACCGGCTGCAATTGCTCGTCCGATCCAGCACGGCGGAACTCGGCGCGCATCAGGTTGCCGAGGCGCTCGACCAGTTCGAGAAGGACTTGCGGGCTTTTATCCATGGCGGTTGATGCCGGTATTCGGGCGGCGCGTTTTCGGTGG
>JANOKK010000616.1:0-2177 GCA_031419255.1 Betaproteobacteria bacterium | reverse complement strand
TTGATGTCTTGCAGGTACCGCGCCCGTTGCGTCTCCTGCAGTGCACGCGGTGCACGTTTGCGATCAGATTCAAACGGGCATTTGCCCACCAGGAATTTTTGCACCTTCAACGGGCGCTGGAAAAATATCGCGTTGTGAATTTGCGCGCGTCGTTCGGCGGTTAAGGCTTCGGGATGAAATGTTTTTTGCTTTTCCCAGATAAGGTCAAATTCGTTCTTGTACATCGACCGGTCGGTGTATTGTCCGCGCGGCGCATTGACGCCCGCGAAATATTCACCGAGAGTGCGGCAGTTGTTGGATTCAATCCGTTTGGTCAACTCCGTGATCGCCGTGCGCACTTTGCCGTCTTCATCTTTCTGCGCCTTGCGATTACTTTGGAAGCCGCGTCGCTTATTCAAGTGCATCAGCACACGTGACAATTCGGAAAGCGTGAGTTTTTCGTCGAGCGATTTTTTTCGGAATTGGTACGGGTCGCCCAGCGCATTGAACGCAGCCTCGCCTGCATATTCACGAAATGCCTCATCAAGCCAACCTGCATCGGTCAGTATTTTTCGAAGCAATTCGCGTCGCATACGTTTGCGGGCAAGTTGCTTGCGCATTTGGCGAGCTGCGCGGCGTGCGTGATTCTTTGGCGTACGCGTTTTTGCTTCCACGGCTTCCTGAAAGATGCGTACTCCACAGTCAACTAACGAATTGGGTTGATCGTCGTCATGATGACCAATCAGCGCCCATCCGATTGAGTTTGTCCCAAGGTCCAAACCGAGTGTATAAGCGATATGAAGCTTTTTTATTGAGTCCATTGATTTCTCTTGCGCCAATTAAGTCTTTCAAGGTATTCTTCTAACATAGTGTAGCTGACTGATGCCTGCGTTGCTTTCCATACTAAGGAAACTTTCGCTGGATACGCTCAATGAGCTAAACCTTCGAAGCCTCTCGCGCAAGCGAGGGGCTTCATCATTTCAGGGGTAACAAACGGCACTAATGCTTCTGTCGATGCAAGGCATGAAACTCAAAAGCATTGAGCGACTATGACCGTATGCCAAATTCGTGATTGTGTCGGATGATGAGCTAAATGGTGCGACTGAGGCATCACGCACTTCTTGGTTGCGTGGGCACAATTTCTGCGAGTGTCTCGCCCTAAGCCGCTGACTCAGCTTGTATCCATATTGAAGTCGATCCATGTTTTTTGCCGACGGCAAAATTTGTCAGGGATATTTGTACGCCGAATCGGTGTGCGTGCCGATTAGCGGCGCGGGTAGGGGACGGCCATGAAATTTCGAGGGGTTGTATTGGCGCGAACTTGCCGGATCCCGTGTACTGGGACTCAATCAATGCACGCTTGGATCCCCGCCCGACGCAACCCTTGTGGTCTTTCGCGGGGGAAGGCGCATTTTTCAACAGCGATGGCTGCCGGAGAAGTGAAATTTTTTGAACATGAAACACCAGCACTGACGGGGGTTTTCAGGCGAAAACGGCTGGGAATGCTCGCTGGTGCTTGAGTCTTGCCGCTAGGCAGGATGGGGGGCGCAGAGCGATACCCATCTTCCATGATCATCAAATTGATGGGTATTGCTATGCAACACCCATCCTACGGTCTGCGGTAGAAATTACCGCACTACGCACTCACCAAAATTTCCACCAGGCACGGCCGGTGCCGCTGCCACTCTTTGCAACCATCTCGTTGTTGGGGAAATTCTTCAACAAAACGCGTTTTACGTCGGCGGCGAGTTGCTTCTGGCCCATCTGCTCGTAGGCAAGCACAGTAACCGCCAGCGCCTCTTCATTGGCCGGCGCTTGCGGGTAGCGCTGCATCACGTTTTCGGCACGATTGACGGCGGCCAGATACGCGCCGCGATTGTAGTAGTACTTCGCAACCGCGACATCGTGCTTGGCAAGCGCGTTGACCAGATACGCCATACGGCTGCGTGCATCGTCGGCATATTTGCTTTCTGGAAAACGCACCACCAAATCCTTGAAAACTTCAAACGATTCGCGCAACGCTTTAGGATCGCGCTCAGCGGCATCGAGATTCAGAAGTTCGCCAAATAGCCCCAGATCCGGCTTGAAATGCGCAAGACCCTTGATGTAGAGCGCGTAGTCGTAATTGGCATGATTGGGATGTAGCTTCATGAAACGGTCGGCCGTGGCGACCGATTGCGCCGTTTCGCCCTCCTTAT
>JANOKK010000615.1:0-3575 GCA_031419255.1 Betaproteobacteria bacterium | reverse complement strand
GATCCAGCTTGGCCTGCCCGCGCTCTTTGAATGAGGCTTTCAAAACAATTTCCGCTTGTGTCGGCTTGCCAGACTGCGCGAATGCAATCGACATTCCCATGGCGGCCATGCTGCCGAGCGCAATCGATACGATGTTGATATTCTTCATTTTCGCCTCCTAGCGCTTAATGGCCGGCGCGGTGAGCACGCCGCCTGACGCGTTCTTGGCCAGATATGTCGTTAGTGCGATCGAACCCTGCGAGGTGAAATCGAGTTCAGGGAATCGCTGCTGGCGAAAACAATCGAACAGACGCCACTGAAACGACCGTAACTCTCCCTGAGAGACACGATACGCGGGCCACGACGTGTAGGCGCGCTGCGCGGGCTCTTTCTTCGTGAGATTGGGTAAATCCTGCAAGCGAATACGCTGATTGTCCGCGCCATGGCAGGTCACGCAGCCGAAATCATGCGGGCCACCGCGATGAAAGAACATTTTCTTGCCGATCTCGTAGGCTTCCTTTTCCTTCGGATGATTGCCTGCGACATTCATTTTTAGTCCGCGCGATTCGGCCGTGACGTATGCAACCAGCGCTTCAATGTCGGACTTGCGCTCCGGACTGCCAAAAGGATTCTTCTTCGCATCGTCGTATTTATAGCCCTGCAACATCACCATGCACGTCACCAGCCGCGACTCTAGATCTTCGACTTTATCGGTGTCGCTGAAGTATTTCGGCAGCACCGCGTAAGCACCCTTTACTTTGCCCGGCCCCATGCCAATGTCGCATTGCTCAAAAGACGCTTTGTTCGGGCCGCGTTTTTGTTTCCACAAATCCTCGCCACGCGCTTCCCATAATTCGGCAGGATTTCCATCGCCCAACGCTTGCCGGTATTTCTCGATTTCCCGTATCGTGGCGTCGCCACTTTGCGCAATCGCCGCGCCAGCCGACAACGCGACAGTCACCAACATGCTCCATGCCACTTTTCTGAACAAATTCATTGTGCCCTCCTGAAATTTGGCGGTGATATTTTCGGATTCACCGTCCATTTGCCACTATTATTTTTTACCCTACGGTTTCAAATACACGAAACCCGCTTTTGCCTGTAATCGACCAATCTCGACCACGCCCGACGGCACCAGCTTGGTTTCGGGCAGCAATTTTTTCGGATCGATCTTGTTCGATTTCAACGTAATTTCGCAGACCCGAAATTCGACGCCGCGCGCAGCCAAGTCCTCAACCTGAATGTTGTAAGGGTTGCCGGTTGCATTGACTGCGCCATCGAGCAAAAATTGCACGCCTTGCGCATGCGCGACCACCACGATTTTTGTCTTGGGCTCGACATCAAGATGGTTCTTGATATTGCGCAAACCCTTTGTCGCTTGCTCGAACCCGGAATCGAAGTGATACACCACCTTGACCGGATCGTCCGCCGCCGCGAACGCGAACGACATCGATGCTGCGGCAATGAATGCGGCCAATACGCGACTCATCGACATCAGATTCATGGCAATCCCCTTTAAGAAATGGTCGCTTCGTCGCTGCGTTTGTCGCCCTTATTGTCCGTCCAGGTGACGACCACTTTTTCGCCGGACTTGCCACCGGAAAATCGGAATTCAAGAAATGGGTTTTTAGATACCGCCGGCCCCCATTGCGCCGTCAGCACGGTCTTGCCGTTGTGTGTCGCGCTAACGCTCTGAATGAACCATGCAGGAATGGTCTTGCCGGCCGAATCCTTGCGCTGGCCGGTCTCCATTTCGTGTGCCATCAATACCTTTACCACTACTTTATCGCCCATCATACTGGCGCGAATTTTCATCGGATCTGCCATCTGATTCTCCTTAACTGTTCAAAATGAAATCGAGGTTCCTGGCTTCAGCCAAAAAATCGACTTCACCCACCTCGCGCCCTGCATGGCGCTCGGATTCGCGAGGCATTCGACATGCCGCAGGGCATGTCTCATGTCCACGCTCATCCCCCACATCCACCCAAAGTGACTTTGATCTCCTTGGAGGCGAAAAAATACTTCCCGTCGGCCTTGACCAGCGCATACACGTTCGAAGTCTGCCCCATCTTCACTCGCGTCGATACGAATGGCTCGGTTCCTCCCGGGATATCGAACGATGCCGACAATGCGTTCGGATTTTTCTCGACCAATATTGCGATCGACTCCGTCTTGCCGAGTTTGCTCGTCACTGCCACGGGCACCACCGCGCCGTTTTCGGCAATATCCGGTGAGGTAATGGCAATATCCTTACTCTCCGTAGCCGCCGCACCGCCGAACGCCTTGACTGTGTCTTGCAGCGTCTTGGTATCGAACGCCGCTTTGTTCCACTCCTGCGCCGCCGCGTCCGTCGGCTTCAATAACCCCGCCGATGCCGCCAGCGCTAGAACCGTGAATCCACCGGATGATTTCAATAAATTTCTGCGTGATTGGTGCATATTTCTCTCCTGAATTTCGTAAATACGTTGACGCACAATTCAATCCATTTTCAAGCGACGACTATACCGCAATTCCAAACCTGCCCGCCTATCCAGACGCACCACCAAGTACCCATTTCACCAGTGCGCGCAATTCTTCATCACTGAGCGCGTTAGGCGGCATCGGGATCGCGCCCCACACGCCACCGCCGCCATTTTTGACTTTCGCAGCAAGCACGGATTCCGCGTTGGCGTCGCCTTTGTATCGCGCGGCCACCTCTTGAAAACTGGGGCCAATCGCTTTTTTATCAAGCTGGTGACACGCCATGCAATTGCGCTTGCCGGCCAACTCCAGCATCGGCGGGTTTGCGGGCTTAGCCAGCGGCTTTACGCTGGCGACGACAGGAATCGACGTATCGACGCCGCGCGCAGGGCCGATCAATCGCTGCTGCTGCGCAAGATTGCCATGCGTGCCGCGCGCGAATTCCGGCAAATCCGAGGCGAGGCCGATATCGAGTTTGCAATTTTTCATGCACGCGACGTTTTGCACATCACCCATGCCGCGCAAATTCCAAAGTCCGTCGTATTTCACCTTGCCGTGGCGGTTGGGCAATCGTTCCTGCACCGCGAGCATGTTTCTTTCTGATAACACAAAGTCGGCGGGAACAATGTCGGCCAGGTTCAACATGTAGGCGAGCACCGCGTACACCTCATCGACCGCGAGCGTTTTCGGTGCGTTCCACGGCATCGCCCGATTGATGTAATCCCACAGCGTTGAAATCGACGAGACCTTCATCATCGTGGTGCGCGGCACCGGTTCCTGCAGCGCTTTGACGCGGCCGAGCGTGATATCCGCTGCGGTTGTGCCGCCCACCAATGGGCTGAACACTTCATTCGATTCGCCGAATGTGCCGTGGCAGGACGCGCACTTCGCCTCCCAAATGTCCTGCCCCTTCGCCACCGATCCGCTACCTGCCGGCAAGCCCTTTAGATCGGGGCGGACGTCGATGTCCCAGGCGGCGATTTCGGCAGGTGTGGCGGGGCGACCGATGCCGGGGTATTTTTCGTTCGCAAAGGCGCAATCGAACGGATACGCCAGAGCGGTGAGCAAAGTGCCGATAACGATCAGTCTCTTTGCAAAATCCCCGTTCGCCCTGAGCTTGTCGAAGGGCACTTCAC
>JANOKK010000614.1:0-5342 GCA_031419255.1 Betaproteobacteria bacterium | reverse complement strand
CCCGTTCGCCCTGAGGTATCGAAGGGCTGGTTGCAAATAAGCCCTTCGATACCTCAGGGCGAACGGAGACTGCGGGGCCAATCAAACCGTATCGGTTGCTTACGCCTATTTTTCTTTGCCGCCAGTTGAACCGCGCGATTGATTTCCCGTCACCAATTTGAATACCTGCTCACCGGCGGGTGCCGGCTTGCAGGTTTTTTGCGTCGGCGAATTCATCACCACACTCTTCGCCTGCTTGCTGGCGATGTCGAGCGTCACGGTTCGGGTCGCACACGGCTGATTGTCGGGTTTGGTGACAATCTCCTTGTCACTCCACGATTCAATATCGAACATCGTCTGCACGGTTTCCAGAAAGCCGCCTTCATTGACGGCCACCACGGCCGAGGATTCCATGCATTGCATTTTGGCTTTGACGCATTCGATGGTGGTGGTGTGCAGGAATTCCGGCGATGACTCTTTCGATACCCAACTGCCGCGCGCTTGCACTCGCTGTACTTCATCGGCCACAGCAACGACATAGAACCAGTAGGCGGGCAGGATAACCGGTGCCGCGCGCAGGTTTTTCAATTCGCGGTAGGTGAGTGCGGCATACGCGCTGAGCGCCAACACCAACACAATTTCAGCGGCGCGGATGACTTTTTGCAATCCTGGCCGGTGTTCGAGAAAATTATTCTTCATGGATGCACAACATACGCCCTTTCTCGGCAACGCGCTTCACATCGTGGCCAATTGTGGTTCAACGTGAAAACGGGCGGCACCAATTGCTTGGCCCACCCGTTTATTTTCCGCGCCATGCGGTTGGCGTGCCTGCGATTTACTGTCCTAGAATTTGGCCTTGAACTGCACGCCAAAAATGCGTGGTTCATTCACAAAGCCAGTGAGGTTGTTGAAGTCGATGCCGCCGACAATGCGAACCTGATTGGTGATATTGCGGCCATACACTGCCGCTTCGTAGTTGCCATTGCCCCAGATGTAGCCCACGCGCGCGCCGCCCTCGGTGAGCGATTTGCCGGTGAATTCAATCGATTCGTAGAGGAAGAAATTCACTTTGCTGCGCATCACCCAATCGGTGTAGGCATACCATTCGCCGTCCTTGGTGGGCATACTGTAGCGCAGCGTGAAGTTGAAGTTTTGCTTTGGCGCTTGCGGCAACGGATTGCCGTCGATGAATGCCAATGTCTTCGCCGCGTTTTGCCGGTTGGTCACGGTGCAGGATGCGCAAACGCCGACCGCCAGCGTCGGATCCTTGATCTTGGTGTCGTTGTAGCTTCCGCCGATCGTGGCCAATAAATTGTTGGTCAAATATGCCTGCAAATCCAGCTCGAAACCCTGGCCTTCGGTCTTCTTGGCATTGAGCAGGATGTTGGCGTTGGCGGCACCACCGACGGCCGTCAATTGCTGATCCTTGATCTCGTACTTGAAGACACCGAAACTCACGCGCGCCTTGCGATCCAGCAAATCCGCTTTGACGCCGGCTTCAAACGAGGTGCTGGTTTCCGGTTTCGCGACCGACTGGTTGTTGAACGCGCTCGCACCTTGCACGCTGGATGCGCGGAAGCCGTTGGCCACGCGCGCGAAAAACTTGGTGTCGCGATCCACTGCATACGTTGCACTCACGTCCCAGCTCACTTTGCTGTCGCTTGGCGATGAACTCAAGGGACCGAGTCCGCGCAATTGCGCGAGGGTACATTTCGGTGGCACGGGAATGGCGCCGATCGTGGGGCCAATACATGGCGCGAAACCGCTTGCGTTGTAATCTTCGACGTTAAAGGTTTTCTTGTCGCGCGTGTAACGAATGCCGCCGCGAAGATCGAGCGCCGGGCTTACCGAAAACGTGACCGCCGAGAACAACGCGGTCGCGTCGTTTTTCTGACGCACGCGCAGGTAGCCGTCCTGCGCATTTCTGGCCAGCGAGTCATAGCTGAAACTCTCGACCGTGTAATCCTCGTTGAAATAATAGAGTCCGCCCTGCCATTTCATCGGGCCTTTGCTTTTCGATTCAAGGCGCAGCTCTTGCGTGAATTGCTTGTGCTTCGGAATGCCGTCGGCCGTTTCCGATGCGAACGGTATGATCCCTGGCCCGGAAGGCGGCGCAAATACAGCGCTGAAGCCACCGTCGATATCGCCACGATTGAGCGTATCCAGCGATTCGTAACCGGTGATCGAGTGCAGCGTGACGTCGTTCAGCGCCCAGCGCAAACGCACGCTGCCGCCATTGGTCTTCAGCTTCGATTCATTCTTGCCGTCGATGGAAATTTTATTGATATCGAAACCATCGACAAAGTCGTTCGTTTTCGGCTTGATGATATTGGCACGGAACAAGCGTGCGCTGCCTTTCAGATCGCGCGCGTGAACGTTGAAGAGCGCGCTGAAATTCTTGTCCGGCTCATACAGAAATTGCAGGCGCGCGGCGTTGTCGTCGTAGCCCTCGAGTTCCTTGGTCGGGCCGCTGGCGGTATTGGTCACGAAGTCATCGCGATGCTGCGCCTGCACCGAGAAACGCATCGCCCATTCTTTGCTCATCGGCACGTTAACCGCACCTTCCAATGCGGTGGTGGTGTACTTGGCGACGGAAAGATTCAGGTACGCTTCCTGTTGCTGCTTGGGTTTGGCTGAATCGAATTTCACCACGCCGGCCGGCGAATTGCGACCGAACAGTGTGCCTTGCGGCCCGCGCAGCACTTCGATCTGATCGAGATCGAACATCGGGAAGCCCTTGAGGATCGGATTCTCCTGCACCACGTCGTCGTACACGAGCGAAACCGGCTGCGAAGCGTTCAATCGGAAATCCGTGTTGCCATAACCGCGCAAATAGAAACGCGGAAAGGCGCGACCGAAAGATGATTCGATATTCAGGCTGGGAACGCGTCCCGAGAGTCCGCGCAAATCTTGTCCGCCGGAATTGATGATGTCCAGATTTTCGCCGCTTAAGGTACTGATCGAAATCGGCACGTCCTTGATGTTTTCTTCGCGGCGCTCAGCCGTGACCGTGATGGTTTCAAGTTTGCCATCGAGCTTGGCTGCCGACTTGCCGTCGGTCGTGGATTGGGCAAACGCAGACGGCGCGGCCAGAATGGCGGCCAGTGACAGACCGTAAGCCAGTGAAGTAGGCCGACAGGCGACCGCAAGGATTTTCTTTTTCATGGACAGCTCCCTTGGAAAATTGTTGCGTGGTGACAAGACATGTTTAAGACGCGTTGAAATCGTATCCATCGCGGGCCCGAAACCGGCCTTTCCGGTTGAGTGGCATGTTGCACAGGAATTCTAGCGTTGTTGTTGACCGATATTGATCGGTTTGCAACCAATGTCGCATAAACGCAACAACGCAATTCCAACTGTCATCGATTTGTAATATTGGCGGCAGAGATCCCTTCAAACCCTGAGCGCGAGCGGGGGAAAAATGGAACTGCATTTGGAAGGCTGCAGCACCGACAAATCAACGGCACGAGAAGATCCCAAACTCACACTTGAATCCTTAAGCAGCGCATGAAAAATATCAAAGTCCTTATCCAGCGCGGCGTTCGGGGCTAAATGTGCCGGAACGCCGCGTCAGTGCTTGCGACTCAATGATTTCCCGTCAATCGCAACGGGGCGACGCGAAATTGTCGATGTATCCGATTCAATCCACACTGCCGCCACTCACGAACGCGCGAGATCGCGTTATAGTTGAGTGGCAAGACTTGGCGTTCGGTCATGCGATCAGCGCCGCCACATTTCCATTCCCCACGACGGAGGTTTCGCCATGAGCAAGAGCAAAGATCAGAAAAAACAGACCAAGAAAGAACCTGCCAAGACGCCGAAGGAAAAGAAGGAATTGAAGAAGACCAAAAAAGAAGAGCGCAAGCGCGGCTAATTTTTCGAGGGCATCGGGAATCCGATTTTGGGTTCCCGGTCAGGTTTCAAACCCGTTCGCCCTCCATGGCAATCGGTTAATCCCGTGCGTTACGGAAAACCGACTGTAGGATGGGTGGAGCGTAGCGATACCCATCGTCCTTGAATGCAGACATGATGGGTATCGCTTCGCTCCACCCATCCTACAAATCCTTTGCGATGTGAATTGGGTCAGGTTTGCGTTTTACAGCTTGCCAGTTTTTCCGCGTCCCGCCTCCGCCGCGCGATACGCCGCCCCCAGCGAAATCGCCGCTGCGCCAGCAAGCACGAACACAATCAGCATCGCCGCGCGCGGGTCGCCAAAGTAATCCCAGAAACTCGCGATGAGAATCGGCCCTGCCGCGCGCGCGATCGCCATCGGCATTGCCAGTACGCCGTTCAATTTCGCCACATGTTCGCGACTGATCAGATCCGCCGTCGCGGTGCCTTTGACAATGGTCATCATGCCGTTGCCGGTGCCGAACAGGAACGCATAGAAAAATGCGAGCCACGGGCTGAAACTGACTGCCAACAGCGTGATGATCGCAGCCGGCAGTAACCAGCCAACCACGCGTGCGGTCGCGGCGGGATTCAATCGCGAACCGGCTGCCAACAATACAATTCGCCCCAACACTTGCATGACGCCAATCGATGATGCGGCCAACAGGCCGAAGGCGGTGCCCACGCCACCGGCTGAAAACAGCGCGATGATATGCGCCGCCAACCCGGCGAGCACCAATGATTGCAGCGTGAATGAAATCGCCAGCAACACGAAGGGTCGCGAACGCAACAGCGCCCCCACCGGCGCGCTGGAATCGTGATGGTGCGAACGCGGCGCTCGCGGCGTTGCGTGCCTCGGCAGGTAAATCAAATAACAAGCAAGGCAACCGGCAATTTGCAACAGTGCCATCCCCACCAACGCACCGCGCCAGCCAACATTGGCCAGCAGCAGTGCCGTGAGCGGCCAAAAAACTGTGCTCGCGAGACCACCCAGCAAAGTCACAAACGTGATGCGCCGCCGATAGTCATCCGGATAGGTGCGAATGATGAACGCGAAAACCGACTCATAAAGTGTGCCTGCCATGCCCGCGCCGATCAGCGCCCACACCGCATAAAGTTGCCAGACCGAATCGATCGCCGCATGCAGCAGCATGCCGACAATCGTCATCAACGTGCCGCCGATGAGCACCTGAAAATGGCGACCGCGATCGATCAGAATGCCGACGCCCATCGCCGCGAAACCCATCACCAGCAAGCCGAGGCTGTACGCACCCGCCGCCGTACTCCTGGAGATATTCAACGCCGCCTGAATCGGCTCCATCAACACCGCATAGGCGTAATAGCAACTTCCCCACGCCACCAATTGCGCGAACGACAAAGCCAACAATAGTTTTTCGTCTGGCGTGAGGGTGCGAATTTTCATTGGATACTTTGTGTGCCAATGCGAATTTTAGCCTGCCACAATTCGTGTC
>JANOKK010000613.1:0-1908 GCA_031419255.1 Betaproteobacteria bacterium | reverse complement strand
CCCAACCCTTTTGAGGGTCAAGCGGCGATTCGCGGTTAACGTTCCGGGTGAACGGTTCCGGTGGAGTCGCGGATGACGGGTTTGATATCCGGCACGCCGACCGTCAATGGCACCTCGAATGCAATGGTCTCTGCGACGAACGCAAGTGGCACGGGTAACCTGGCCGTCACGATCACCATCGCCAATCTACCGCCACCGACCGCCAGCGGCATCACAGCAAATGTTGCCTTTACGGCAGGCGGTACGATTGATTTATCCAGCGGATTGTCGGGCACATTCACCAGCGTGGCGATTGCGACTCAGCCGAGCAAAGGCACCGTCGTGTTGAATGGTTTCATCGCGACCTACACGCCTAACGCCGGCTATTTCGGCCCTGACAGTTTTACCTACACGGTGACCGGCCCAGGTGGCAGCTCACCGCCGGTGACGGTTTCCATTGTCGTGGCGACACCTCCAGCGCCAACTGTTGCCGCGCGCGCCATTACCGTTGCCTATGAAACCGCGACAGTGATTGATTTGTCGGCATCCATCACCGGCGTCTCCGCCACCATCGCGATATCGACTGCGCCGCTCAATGGCTCGGCAACCGTGAGTGGCAAGAGCGTGACCTATACGCCTAAGGCCGGCTACTTTGGCGGCGATACCTTCAGCTATACCGCGACCGGGCCGGGAGGCACCTCCATGCCGGCAGTCGTGACGATCACCGTTTCCTCGCTGGCACCGACGGGCGCAAGTGTCAATTTCATCTTGCCATTGAATACGCCGACATCGCTCGATCTGGCACCGTTCATCAAAGGCTCCGCCATCTCCGGCATATCGATGGTTGGCGCACCGAAGTTCGGCACGGTAACGGTCAATGGCACCAAAGTTACGTACTCACCGAAAACGGATTTCTTCGGTGCCGATACCTTCACCTACTCAGCCTACGGCAATGCGGGCATCTCGCCGCCCGCCACGGTACGAGTGACGGTGGTAGGTCGACCGGATCCGAGCAAAGACACGCAAGTGACCGGCCTCGTGGCGGCGCAGGCAGAAACCGCGCAACGCTTTGCGCGCGCGCAGATCAGCAACTTCCAGGCGCGGATGGAAACGCTGCATCGCAGCGGCGACAACGGCATCGCACCGGAACCCAGCACCAAGCCACCTACACCCACGCCCGCTGCACGACCGGCCACTGCGGCGGCGCCCGAGGCAAAATTGGCCGAGGCCAATGCCGCTCGCGGCAACGCGTATCAGGCGGCGAGCGTGGCAGGCCCGGTACCCACCGGCACATTCCCCTTCGCGAACGAGTTGGCGGGCTTGCTGTCGACGCGTTCATTGAATGTCGCAAGCCTGGCAACGGCCGCTACCGCCAATAGCAGCGGCGTGGGTTCAGCGGGTTCCGCAAACAATGCCGGCATGGGTCCGCCGAGTTTCTGGATTTCCGGCGTGGCCAATTTCGGTCGGCGTGTGGCAACGGCTGATCGCAACCAACTCGATTTCACCACCGATGGCATCAGCGTAGGCGTCGATCGCCGCTTCAGCAACAAATTTGCCGCCGGGTTCGGTGCCGGATTCGCGAAAGACCGTACCGATATCGGCACCGATGGATCGAAGAGCAAAGGCAAAGGTGCCACGCTCGCGGTTTACGGTAGCTACCATCCGTCTGCGAATACCTTCGTCGATGGCCTGCTGGGCGCGGGAACACTGAATTTCAAAACCGAGCGTTTTGTCGCACCGATCAAGGCATTCGCAAGCAACGACCGTAGCGGCCGGCAACTGTTCGCTTCGCTCTCGACGGGCTATGAATTTCGCGACAAAGGTTACTTGCTCTCACCCTATGCGCGTCTCGATTACACCTCGGATCGCTTGAATCAAAGCACCGAAACCGGCGCCGGACAATATGCGTTGAATTACGCGAGCCAGACG
>JANOKK010000612.1:0-4137 GCA_031419255.1 Betaproteobacteria bacterium | reverse complement strand
GGTTGTTTTTTGGTGAAGCGTTTGCGCCGCTGCAATTGGGCGGATTCTGTCTGTTGTTGGTGGGAATTTTTTTGGCGTCGCGTGGGGAAAAAACCAACTGATTTCGTATCGCGCCACTGTGCGCGCCATGCGCTAGCAATTTTTCCGTCGCATATAATCTCGCGTACTGTATTTTTTCCATTTCCCCAGAGCAATTTTCTTGACTCGAATTGACATCATCATTCCGGTTTATCGCGGTGTCGCGCAAACCCGCGCGTGCATTGAAAGCGTGCTCGCGGCAAAGAACCAGCACGCATCGGAAATAGTAGTGATGAACGATGCCAGCCCTGAGTCTGAAATCGCCGCCTACCTCGCGGATCTGGCTGTGCACGGTCGAATTACGCTGGTCACGAATCCAGTGAATCTCGGCTTCGTCGCCACCTGCAATATTGCAATGCAAATGCATACAGACCGCGATGTTGTTTTGTTGAATAGCGACACGGTTGTACCGGATCGCTGGCTCGACAGAATGATCGCGTGCGCGAATTCTGCGCCGAAGATTGCGAGCGTGACGCCGTTTTCGAACAATGCGACGCTCTGTAGTTACCCACGTATCGCCGTCTCAAATGAATTGCCGGCGGGGGTCTCGCTGCAAGAACTCGATGCCATCTTTGCGTCGGTAAACGCAGGCCAGTACGTGGAAATTCCCACCGGCGTTGGGTTTTGCATGCTGATGACGCGCGCGGCGATCGATGCGGTTGGTCTGTTCGATGATGTCGCTTTTGGGCGCGGGTATGGCGAAGAAAACGATTGGTGCATGCGGGCAGGGACGAAGGGGTATTCGCATCGGTTGTGCGGTGATTTGTTTATTTATCATCAGGGTGAGGTGTCGTTTGGCGACAAAGCAATAAATCGAAAATTTAATGCTCAGTCAGTGATCGACGCGCGGTATCCAGGCTACCGCGAATACATCGCGCAGCATCTCGCAACGGATCCTGCACGTCCATTGCGGAGGTGTGTTGATCTGGTACGACTAACGGTGTCGCTGCGACCGCGAATTGTCTTTATCGTGCCAAATTTGGGGGCGGAGATTGAGAGACATGTTGGAGACCTTGCCACGGTACTTGCCCGCTCGGTGGAAGTGCTTATTTTGAGGCCACATGGAGACAATTACCTTTCGCTAAGTTGGGTCGGCAATTCGGAAGAGTTAACGTGTTACTTCGCCGTTGACGACGATTCGCTACTGCTGATTAATTTTCTTAGTTCAATCGGTATTTCTCGCATTCATCTACATCATGTACACGGGCTTCCTGTTTCTGTGTTGAACTTGCATCATGAACTTGGCGTACCGCTGGACATTACATTGCATGACTTTTTCCCAATATCACGACGTCACACGCTTGGCCCTGGCGGGGCGCATGATCGTGGAGATACGTCACAATCGAATATTGATGAGTCGCCAGATATTGAATGGCGCAGGCGAATTGGTTCACTGCTTCGAGCCGCAGCAAGGATAATTGCGCCTTCAAGTTACCTCGCTCAGCAGATTAAGATTTACTATCCCGATGTGAATATTCAAATACACGCGCATCCGGAAGTATTTGCGGCATCGCCGAGTTTTCCGTGGAAGGTTCTGATTCTTGGCGAACTCACAATCGAAAAAGGTCTAAGAATTGTCGAGGCTTGCGCGCGCGATGCGCGCGCCAGAGACTTGCCATTGAGCTTCAAGTTGCTTGGTCATACAAGCGAGCCCGTCGCAACGATTCCCGAATTACCGTTCGTTGTCGGCGGATCGATTGACCCGCAAAACCTGGAACTGCTCATTTCACTTGAACGCCCGGATGCTTTCATGTTTCCCGCGCAAATTCCTGAGACTTATTCGTCCATGCTTACCGCCTCCCTTCGTGCGGGGCGGCCAGTTATCGCCTCAAGGTTGGGCGCATACATTGAACGCCTAGAAGGCGTGACCATTGCCACGACCGTCCCTTGGGACGCCTCCGCTGCGGAATGGAATGATGCAATGATAGCGGCAGTCAATCGCGACCAGTCAATCCGAACGTATCCCCTTGGCGCGACTAAGTTAGGCGCCAATGTAGAGGCGTTCTGCGATTGGTATGTTGCGTCGATCGGTGGGCCAAGGGAATCGGCGAATGGCCCCTTGCATCTCGAATCGCAAAGTTGGTACCCGCCAGACGACCCACGCCCTGGGGATATGCACTCAATTTACGAGCTGTTCGAAGACGGCGTCCAGTGTGGTAACGCGGCATCATTGTTGGAACTCAAAACAAGAGTGATGTCAGTGGACGAGCGGATTTCGAGTGCTGATCAGGAAATCTCCGACGCTTCCAAAAAAATAGAGTCGATGCATCTGGACCTCGAAAATTTGCAAACCCGACTGATGGAAGCACTCGAAGTGCAAAAAGTGCGGGAGAGGGAACGGGATGCTGCGCGTGCCGCATTTGAAAGTGTCACCTCAAGCACGTCATGGCGCGCAACCGAGCCGCTGCGAAAAGTGCTTGAGTGGATTCGCGCCTGGCGTGCATAGTTGGCCCAGCGTCATGAACACACTAGACTCACCAATGATTAAGATGGCAACGCATTGAACATTCGGTTTTCAGTAGATTCCGCGCAGGAGCGCGATGCGTTCCTGATGGGTTGGGGTTGGTGTCTTTCGGATGAAGTTGGCACACGGACGGTTGATTTGGTGCTCTGTTTCACGGACGGCACCGAGCAAACTGTTGCTTGCTTGTCGGATCGAGCGCGCGATGATGTTGCCCGGGCATTTCCGGCCATACCTCATTCTGTGGAGGCGGGGTTTGTTTTCTTGGCAAAACTTGCGTCGAAAAGTGAAATCAAAGACGCGGTGCTAAACATTGCATTCAAAAATGGAGAGCACGAGCGTCGCTCATTGCCAGGTTTTCCAGAGAAGTTTTCGCCAACTTTTGTTGCTCCGCAATTTACAGTGGAACGAATAAAAGTTTTCTGGCGATTGTTGGCATCTGGTCGAATTATCTATCTGCTTAAAAGAACAGTCGCAATACTTCGGCAATTCAGGATGAGAGTTGTCAGCCGCCAGTCAGAGGCGATTGTGGCTAGGGGAGAATCCGCTCTTATTTTTGATCATGATCTTGGCGGCGGCGCAAACAAATACCGCAAAGAAAAGATTGCACAAATTCTGGAAACGGGAAAGTCCGTAAAAGTGGTGACTTTTCATTTGGCACATCTGCTTTATCGGGTCGATACTCATCTTTCCGGGCAAGTAGGCCAGATGTCATTCGGCGGATTCGGCGAATTGTGCGCGCATCTTTTGCAATCGCGATATGCCGCGATTCATGTCAACAATTTGGTTTCTTACCCTGATCCAACCGCCGTACTTGAATTGATCAAGGCGATACTTCGACACAACCCCTGTCCCGTTTTTACCCACCTCCACGACTACCACTATGTTTGCCCAAGTTATTCACTGATCAACTCGAATGGCCGGTATTGCGGAATTCCCGACGCCGACACCTGCAGGTCCTGCTTGAAAACAAACAATGCCGTTTTTCCGTCTTTTGTGAGGATCACTGAGATTTCACCGTGGCGCGAAACATGGAGGGAATTACTGCGAATTTCAACCAATGTAATTGCGTTTTCCCAATCAACTATTGACATTTTCACGCGTGCGTTTCCCGCGAACGGATGGCGAGACAAAGTGCTCTTGCAGCCCCATGCAGTCGATCTTTTCCGATTTCCGCGTATCAACGCAAAGTTCCAGACTCCGCTAAAAATTGCGATCATTGGCAACATTAACTATGCCAAAGGTTCGGAAATTGTTCATGAGGCCCTAGCGCTTATTGTGCGGGATCAATTACCTATGCATGTGGTTGTGTTTGGAACGCTTGAGCGATATTCGGCAACGTCCGCACTCACCGTGACGGGGCCTTTTGAAAATTCCGCCCTGCCAAGTCTTCTTGAGAAACATGGCGTCGGCATTTGTTGGCTGCCTTCCATTTGTCCAGAGACTTTTTCATACGTTACCGAGGAGGTCATTACAATGGGTCTGCCCATGGTTTGCTTCGACTTAGGCGCACCAGCGGCGCGGATAAAGCGCTACCCGCACGGCGCAGTCGCCGTGGCGATGAACGCCAGGAGCGCGTTGGACGCAATTATGATGCT
>JANOKK010000611.1:0-1363 GCA_031419255.1 Betaproteobacteria bacterium | reverse complement strand
GCGCGATGCGGTGCGCGATCATCCACTCGCAAAGGAAGCGGGAGGGCTTTCGGGAAAACCACTATTTTCGCCCTCGACGGAAGTGCTGCGCGAACTCGTCAAAGCGTTAAAGGGAAATATTCCGGTCATCGGCGTCGGTGGGATCAACTCCGGAGCGGATGCGAAAAAGAAAATAGATGCGGGTGCCGCGCTGGTGCAAATCTACACCGGATTTATTTATCACGGCCCGGATTTGATTCGCGATTCGGTCAAAGTCATCGCCGCAAAGTGAAATCAATGGGAAAAGTTCTGTCGCCGCCATGATCATTGGCCTGCCCCGCGAAGTAAAGGATGGCGAACGCCGTGTCGCGCTGACGCCTGGCGCAGTCGCGGCCTTGATCGCCGACGGCAATGCGGTGCGCGTTCAGAATAATGCCGGGCACGGCGCGGGTTTCCAGGACGCGGAGTATGCCGATGCAGGGGCTGAGATTGTCGATAGTGCCAACCAAGCTTACGACGCGGAACTGGTGGTCAAGGTCAAGGAAATCCAGACCGACGAATGGCAAATGCTTAACCCCGGCGGCATGTTGTTCTCTTTCTTGCAACTGCGCGCCGACCCGTTTATGGCGCATGAATTGCTCGCGCGGCGGATCACCGGCATTTCATTTGAGACGGTCGAAGACACTTCCAAACGATTGCCGATATTGGCACCAATGTCAGTTGTTTCGGGTGAACTTTCCATTCCCATTGCCGCGAACTTGCTGATGACGTCCAACGGTGGGCGCGGCGTGGCGATAGGCGATGCGCGCGTTGCCATCCTTGGTGCCGGTAATGCGGGCGCGGCGGCGGCGGGAACGGCGATTGCGCTGGGCGCAGATGTCACGGTCATTTCACGGCACGGCCCGCGCCTCGCGGCACTCGCGCACCGGCTTGGTTCGAGCGCGCGCACTATTGCAATGAATCCCGCCGCGCTCGGCACCGCTGTTCAGGATGCCGATGTCGTCATCGGTGCGATCAATGTTCCGGGCGCGGCGACGCCGAAACTTTTATTGAGGCAGGATCTGAAAACCATCACGGCGCGCAATGGCCCCGGCGCGGTACTCATTGAGATCTGCATCGACGGCGGCGGCGTTTCTGAAACCTCTCACCCCACGACGCATTCCGCGCCGACATTCGTTGAAGAAGGCGTCACCCACTATTGCGTGCCCAACATCCCCGCTGCGGTGCCGCGATCGGCCAGCATGGCGCTCTCGGCTGCGTTGCTGCCGTATGTAGTGGCGCTCTCAGCGAAGGGCCTCAGACAAGCGCTACGCGACGACGCTGGCTTCGCCAGTGGTTTGCAGATTCACGGCGGACAAGTGACGCATGCGGCGATCGCGCGCGA
>JANOKK010000610.1:0-4398 GCA_031419255.1 Betaproteobacteria bacterium | reverse complement strand
CTAACGAGTTATCGACACTAATACGCTGTCTACCATCCCGGGCGGGTGTCTAACGTCCCGGAACCAGCGACCTTGAAACCCTTGACACGCGCGGGTTTCGAGCAACATACTATATATATGTACAGCCATAACAAAGGCGTGAAAAAACACCTGCCTCCCTTGCAGTCTGCGCGCATTCTGGATCAGTTGCGAGAGCGGATTCGGTACATGCATTACAGTTTAAGGACGGAAGAAGCGTATGTCTACTGGGCCCGGGCTTTCATCCGATTCCATAATTTGCGCCATCCGGCAGAAATGGGCAAAGCAGAAGTTGAGGCGTTTTTGATGTGGCTCGTCGCGAAGCGAAATGTGTCGTCCTCGACGCATCGTCAGGCATTGTCCGCATTGTTATTTTTGTACGTCAAGGTGCTGGGCGTGGAGCTTCCGTGGCTGGAAACGATTGGGCGTCCGCGTGAAGTGAAGCGCCTGCCGGTCACGCTTTCGCCCGATGAAGTGGCGCGGATATTTTTGCAGATGGAAGGTGAATTCCTGCTCATCGCGCGGCTCTTATATGGCACGGGACTGCGCATTCTGGAGGCGATGCGACTGCGAGTGAAGGATATCGATTTCACACGCAACACGATCATCGTGCGCGAAGCAAAGGGCAACAAGGATCGTGCCGTGATGTTGCCGGCCAAATTGGTCGAGTCCCTGCAGGCGCAATTGCGGCGCGCCAACACGTTGTGGGCGAGGGATCGCGCGGCCCGGCGGCCTGGCGTGTATCTGCCGGATGCGCTCGATCGGAAATATCCCCGCGCGGGGCAGGCTTGGGCCTGGCATTGGGTGCTTCCGCAATCCACGCTCGCGACCGATCCACGCACCGGTATTGAGCGCCGCCACCATGTTTATGAAACAACGTTTCAGCGCGCGTTCAAACGCGCCGTCGAAGCTGCCGAAATTCACAAACCCGCGACGCCGCACCCTTGCAGGGCGCACCGCCCACTGCATTGGGCAGCCGTTTCTCAGGCAGTCGACATGTCGACTGAATTCCCTGAGAAACCATTGCGTCATACCTTCGCTACGCAAGTTCTTCAATCCGGTTATGACATTCGCACCGTGCAGGAGTTGCTGGGTCACGCCGACGTGAAGACCACGATGATTTATACGCATGTGCTGAAGGTCGGTGGTGGTGGCGTGATCAGCCCGTTTGATCGCATGTAGCGGCGGGGCCAAGGTCTCGATTGCAAGTGTGAATTTCTCAGGCCGTCGACGACTCGCCATTCCCGCGAACAACCTTAATAACAACCACAAGCGGTGGGTCAGGCGAGAATCCGGTTCATCGAAAGATCATTGCGCGACGAAGCGAAGCCCGACACGGCGCCACTTCTCCGCATTTGCGACGGGATTTTGGTAGTGATAAAAAGTAAAACACAAGCACCGGTGCGGTTTCTGGCGGCATTTTGTCTGTAAAAGCCCGCCAGTGCTTGTGTTTCATGTTTTTATCTGATGCGTTGTAACTTCGCACTTGAGAAGCGCCTGCCTGCGAACGGCGCTCAAATTGTCGAGGGCATGTTGATGCGACCACGCGACCAATTCGCGCAAATACGCCGCCGGAAAATTTCGTACCTCAACAATCGTGATCCAGTGATAGCGCCCGCGATAGCGTGCCGGTTTTACGCCCGGCACGCCGGTGAGCTCAATGAATCGATCGGGTGAAACCTTGATGCTGAAGCGCGATTTTTCCGGCTCGCTGGTTTTGAAATAAGCGAAGTTGGTTTTGTCGAGTGAATAGACGAGGATGTTGTATGGCTCGGGCAACAGGCGTTCGTTGGTGCCGCGCAGATTGGCGCAAAATTTTTGTAGTTGCTTGGTGTTCATGGTTGGCTTGCGGAATTTTAGTGGAACTCGTGGCGGTGAAAATCCAGCTCACCCAGCATCGCGGTCTGATCGATGAGTCTGCCTGCAATCAGATGCACCACTTCGCCCTGCCGTTCGACTTTGCCGGCCACGCACATCAGCCGTGCGAGGATCAGCGGGTTTCGCTGCCGCGCCGCGACATGCGACCACACCACCACGTTCACATAACCGGTCTCGTCTTCCAGCGTGACGAACGTGGTGCCCTTGGCGGTGCTGGGGCGCTGGCGGCAGGTGACGAGGCCGGTGGTGCGGATCAATTGGCCGTGGCGCGCGTTCTTCACGTCCTCGGCGCTGCTGATGCGTTGCGCGGTGAGTGCGGGCCGCAGCAGTGCGACCGGATGGCGACGCAGGCTCAATCCCAGCGCACGGAAGTCAGCGACGATGTTGTCGGCCTCGGTGGGCGGGATGAGACTGGCGATGCTGGGGTCGATGGGTGCGACAAAAAGTTTGCTGTCGCGACTCAAGCCGAGTGCATCCCACAGCGCCTCGCGGCGGTGGCCGATCAACGTGTGAAATGCGTCGGCAGCGGCGAGGGCTTCGATGTCTTGTTGCGATAATGGGGCGCGGCGTTGCAGATCGGCGATGTCGGTGAAAAGGGCTTCATCGCGTGCAACAACGATGCGCGCGGCGGATTCGTTGCCAAGTTGGGCGACCATTCTGAGGCCGAGGCGGATTTGCGGGGCGAGACGGGGAATTTGCGGAGCATGCGCAGCGCCCGTCGAGCGGTATCCCGATGCAGCGGGATACGCGCACTGCAAGTGGGCATGCTCCTCCATTGGCGTGATCGATAACGTGCAATCCCCCTCACTCACCATCACATCCACCGGCAGCACCGTCACGCCATGCCGCGCCACATCCTGCACCAGTTGCGACGATGAATAAAAACCCAGCGGTTGCGAATTCAGCATGCCGCAGGTGAACGCCGCCGGATGATGGCATTTCAGCCAGCAGGAAATATAGACCAGCAACGCGAAACTGGCCGCGTGCGATTCCGGAAATCCATATTCGCCGAAGCCCTGCATCTGCTTGTAGAGCCGCTCGGCGAAATCTTCGTCATAGCCGCGCTCCAGCATGCCACCCACGAGTTTGTCGCGGAATTTTTCGAGGCCGCCTTTGCGTTTCCACGCGGCCATCGCACGGCGCAATTTATCGGCCTCGCCCGCGCTGAAACCGGCCGCGACCATCGCAAGCTGCATCACTTGCTCCTGAAAAATCGGTACGCCGAGCGTGCGTGAGAGCACCGCCTCGACCGCTTTGCTCGGATAAATCACCGCCTCCTCTCCCGTGCGGCGCTTGAGATACGGATGCACCATGCCACCCTGAATCGGCCCGGGTCGCACGATCGCGACTTCGATGACCAGATCATAAAAACATTTCGGTTTCAGGCGCGGCAGCATGCTCATTTGCGCGCGCGATTCGATCTGGAATACGCCGATGGTGTCGGCGCGCTGAATCATTTCATAGGTGGCGGGATCTTCGCGCGGGATATCCTGCATCGACATTGGTTTTCCATTCCAATCGCCGATCAGATCAAGCGTCTTGCGGATCGCGGTCAGCATGCCGAGTGCGAGCACGTCGACTTTCAATAATCCCAGCGCATCGAGATCATCCTTGTCCCACTGGATCACGGTACGATCCACCATCGCGGCGTTTTCGATCGGCACCAGGCGCGTGAGTTTGTCGCGCGCGATCACGAAGCCGCCGGAATGCTGCGAGAGGTGGCGCGGAAAGCCGATCAGCGCTTCGGTGAGTTTCATCAGCGTCTGCATGCGCGGCGCGTCGGGATCGAAACCGGCTTCGATCAGGCGTTCGGGTGCAATGGTGCGGCCATCCCACCACGCGATGGTTTTGGAGAGCGCATCGACTTGACTTAACGTGAGCCCGAGCGCCTTGCCGACATCGCGAATCGCACCCTTGGGCCGATAAGTCGAGACGGCAGCGGTGAGCGCGGTGCGGTCGCGGCCGTATTTGTTGTAGAGATATTGCATCACTTCTTCGCGGCGCTCGTGCTCGAAATCGACATCGATATCCGGTGGCTCATTGCGCTCTCGCGAGATGAAACGCTCGAACAAGACTTGCATGTGTTCGGGATCCACCTCGGTGATGCCGAGGCAATAACACACGGCCGAATTCGCCGCCGAGCCGCGCCCCTGGCAGAGAATTTTTTGTTCGCGCGCGAAACGCACGAGATCGTAGATGGTTAAAAAATACGCTTCGTAATGAAGATCCGAAATAATCGCGAGTTCGTGTTCGATGATCGCGCGCACTTTGTCCGGCATGCCTTGGGGATATCTGAGGGTACCGCTTTCATAAGTGAGCCTTCGCAAATACGCGGTCGGCGTTTCATCGACCGGAATGACCTCGCGCGGATATTCATAACGAAGCTCGTCGAGCGAGAAGGTGCAAAGTGCGGCGATGACGAGCGTCTGCGTGAGCATTTCGGCCGAATAGCGGCGCGCGAGATGGGGAATCGGCTTCAGATAATTTTCGGCATGGGCATGG
>JANOKK010000609.1:0-1853 GCA_031419255.1 Betaproteobacteria bacterium | reverse complement strand
CACGGCGGACGCGATGGCGACTTGTATCTCACGATCAAATTGAAACCTCACCCGCTCTATCGCGTCGATGGCCACAACCTGTTTATCGATTTGCCGCTGGCACCGTGGGAAGCCGCACTCGGTACCACCGTCGAGGTGCCGACGTTGGCCGGCGCGGTGAATCTGAAAATCGCACCCGCGACCAACAGCGGGCAACCGTTGCGGCTCGCAAAACGCGGCCTGCCCACACCCGCCGGCGGCGTGGGCGATCTCTACGCGATGGTAAAAATCATGTTGCCAGCAAAATTATCCGAGCGCGAACAGATTTTGTTCCGCGAAATGGCCGATGCATCAACGTTCGATCCGCGCACTCATTACATTGAGGGGAATGCCCATGCAAGCTAATGTGTCCCAACTCCAGCCGGGCACACTGTGGCTGGATGAATCGCAAACGGTGTCGATCGATGAATTGATTTCGTTGTCATCACTGAGTACCAGTGATGTGATCGAGTTGGTTGATGCCGGTGCGCTGGTACCCACCGATGCCGGTGCGACGACATGGACCTTTCACGCGGGCTACGTCGCGACACTGCGCAAAGCGAGCCGTCTGCGCGATGATCTCGAACTCGATATTCACGCCCTCGCACTGGCGCTCACGCTACTTGAACAGATTCGCGTGCTCGAAGCCGACCTATCGCAGTTGCGCGCACAATATACGGCCAACCGGTTCTACTGAAAGCATTGAAAACGATAATGCATCGACGAGCATTTTTGGGTGCCATCGGGTGCCTGCCCGTGGCAGTGGTAACGATAGCGTCCACCGCACCGTCGATCGCACCAACCGCCACGCCCGCAAAATCCGACAAACGTAAACAGCGCGTTGGCATTGCCTTCGGCGGCGGCTCGTTGCACGGCATTGCGCATGTGGGTGTGTTGCAAGCCCTGCTCGCCAAGGGTCTCGAATTTCAATTCATCACCGGCACCAGCGCCGGGGCCATCATCGGCGTGCTCGCGGCGGCGAAAATGCCGACCAGCGAAATTGAAGCGATTGCGCGTCGCGTCGAATGGCCGGGTATCAAAAACATTTCATGGTCCGGCAAGGGGCTTTTGCAAAATACCAAATTGCAATTGCTGATCGACGCAGCAGTCGGCAATCGGCCACTGGAAAAATTGCCGGTGCCGTTCGGTGCCATCGCCACCGACGTCAACTCCGGGGCGCGTGTCATTCTCCGCAAAGGCAGCGCAGGGGCTGCCATCAGCGCATCCTGCGCGATCCCGGTGATGTTCGAGCCGGTCAGAATCGACGGGCGCGAATTGGTCGATGGCGGATTGACCGAACCGGTGCCTGTAATTGCTGCGCGCGACATGGGGGCGGATTTTGTCATCGGTGTCGATGTCGCGTTTCGGCCCGGCGAAGAGCCGTTTCAGGGGCTGACCGGCGTCGCGTTTCAGACCATGCACATCATGGCCAACGCCCTCATCAACGAGCAACTGCCGCGCGCCGACATCGCGATTCGCTTGAATGTCCACGCGCTGATCAGCCAAACAAATTCGCACGAGGCACTGATGGCGGCGGGATATGCGGCGGCGATGAAGGCGTGGCCGAGGTTGGCGGCGATGCTGGGGTGATGGATCGATTCGCATCAAACAAATACCCGCGTAACGAAACGTAGATCGCCATTTGACGCGGTGTTCGGGGCAAAAACTGTCAGAAAGGCGCGCCAGATATAGAGTTATCTTTGCACAAAGACGGCACATTCGCCGGCAGGATAAAGCCTATTGATGAATAGCGTCAGATTCTCATGGCACTCGGTTAAGCCCGTGGCGCCCCGGAAAACTGGCAGTAGGATGGGTGGAGCGCAGCGATACCCATC
>JANOKK010000608.1:0-6393 GCA_031419255.1 Betaproteobacteria bacterium | reverse complement strand
ATACCCATCGTCTTTGTTAGCAGACATGATGGGTATCGCTGCGCTCCACCCATCCTACAAAACAGGCTTCACGGCCTTAACCGAGTGCCTGGATGCTCAGTACCCAATAGTGCTCAATTAGCCTCTCACCGCGAACAGGGTTTACGCGAATCACATTGAATCAGCCCCTGTAAAAATGTTTATCGCCGTGCGTGTCATGATGGTCTCGCCAAGACAATGCCCAATCTTCCCCATTCCCGAAAGCCACTCGCCTTTTTCGCACTCCTGCTCGGTAGCGCGGCAATCGCGTTCGCGCCGATATTTGTGCGCATTTCCGACACGAGTCCGGCGGCGAGCGCCTTCTGGCGGATGGCGTTGGCGGCACCGGTGTTGTGGCTTTGGGTACTCGCCACCGCGAGCAAGGTTGCGCCAGACGCAGCACCGGCAAAGAAGCAATGGACATTGTTGGCGCTCGCCGGATTCTTCTTTGCCGGTGACTTGGCGGCGTGGCATTGGTCGATTTTGTTTACGTCGATCGCGAACGCAACACTTGAGCTCAACTTCGCGGCGATCTTCGTCACGTTGGGCGGATGGCTGTTGTTTCGCGAGCGCGTGTCGACATTATTCATGCTCGCGCTGTTGGTGACATTCGCTGGCGCCACATTGCTGATTGGTCCCAACTTTGCTAATGGCGGTGCCGCGCTGGCAGGTGATGCACTCGGCATACTTGCCGGACTTTTTTATGCGGGTTACATGCTTGCCATCAAAATCGCATCCGTCAATGTTTCGACCGCGCGCATCATGGCCGTGAGCACGACCATCGCGGCAATCGCACTCGCGCCGTACGCGCTATTAACGTCGGAACACTTCTTGCCGCAAAGTGCGAATGGCTGGCTGATTCTTGTCGGGTTGGCAATGGTGGTGCATGTGTGCGTACAGAGTCTGATCGCACACGGATTCAGCCATCTGCCCGCTGCACTTTCATCGGCGAGTCTCCTCATGCAACCGGTTTTTGCCGCTGCCTACGCGTGGCTATTGCTGGGGGAACGCCTCGCGCCGCTGCAATTGGTCGGCGTTGGCATTGTGTTGCTGGGGATTTACTTGGCGCGGCGCGGAAGCCAATCCTCGTGATGCCAAGATTTGCCGTTTCGTCGCGCCCCGGCCCGGCCTCAAAACTTGGGAATACGGATGCGGCTGATCATCAACGAGCCTGATACGGCGAATAGCATCACCAGCGGATGAAACTTGAGGCCGCCGATAATGATCTCCCCAAACCAGAGATTCTCACGCACCGCGCCAAAGTAGCCCGCCAGCATTAGTACGCAGACCAGCAGAACCGAACTTGGTATTGGCGTGCCCTCGAAATATTTGACCTTGTCTCCGCCATCCGAGAGTGCTTCGGCGGTCACGTTGTAGCGGGCCAATCTCGATACGCCGCAGGCGACGAAATACACCAGCACAATGCGGTCGTAAAACCCCTGCATGCCGCAGCCGTAGCCGAGGATCGCCGGTGCCACGCCGAAGGAAATGATATCGGCGAGCGAGTCCAATTCGCGACCCATCGCGGATGTTTTCTGCCGCCAGCGCGCAATACGACCATCGAGCACATCGAATATCAGCGCGACAATCACCAGAGCGCCGGCAAAGTAGACATGAATCACATCGCCGGTTTCGAGGTACGTCATCACCGAAAACAGTGCGCCCGTGCCGCAGACGGCGTTGCCGAGCGTGAACCAGTCGGCAAGATGAAATTCCCGAATCATCGAAAACGGTTTGGTCGAATTGGTTGGTATCATGGCAATCAGGCCTTTGCAAAGTAATGGCGGGGTGCCACGTAGCCTAGCACTTTCACCGCAATTTGCCTGTGAGCGCTATGGGAAAACAGTCCTTCCAATTGGACTACAAATGCGTGTGCAAATGCTGGACACTTCTGCCGGAGCGAACGTTCGCTAGCGCACAGTGATGACGGCGCGCAACATGCAAAATAGAAATGTGCCGCATTTCTCCTCACTGATCCAAGCCGAGTCACATATCGCAATCGCTGTTACGAACGTGGCGGTCGTTGGCGCTGCACGCTTTGGGCGATTGCCGCGACGCGTCATTTTCCGATCCGGGTTCGCGAACACAATCGCGCGGGACACTCGGCATTTTTTATACGCTGTTCGGTCAGGATGGGTTCGGCAATGTCGATTGGCAAAAGTGACGCAGGAGCAAAATCGTTGAAGGCCAAATCGACCGGCGAGTCGCCACTGGATGCCGACGCCGACCCGCACAATCGCAATATCGAAGCGGTGCTGGAATTCTACGCACGCGAAGAAGAAAAGATCTCGCGCCCGCAATGGGTACTCGAACGCATTGGCGATTTCATGGGCCAGCCGATGTTTCTCGGCTTTATCCTGCTGTTCGTAATATTGTGGATTGTCGCGAGTTTCATTGCCAATTGGCTCGGCATTGCGGAATTTGATCCGGCACCGTATTTGTGGTTGCAGGGTATCGTCGGTCTGGGTGCGTTTCTGACGGCGACGGTGGTTCTGACCAAGCAGAACCGACTTGCAAAACTGGAAGAGCAGCGCGCGCATCTCGACCTTAAAGTCACTCTCATGATTGAGCAAAAAGCGGCCAAGTTGATCCACTTGATGGAGGAGTTGCGACGCGATCTCCCCAACGTCAGTAATCGCCACGACCCGGAAGCGGCGGTGTTGGAAAAGTCAATGAATCCGGATCGCGTACTGGCCGCACTGGATGAGCGCAGCGACCCGGAGAAAAAATAGGCGCACGCAACCAACTGAGGCACTCTCATTGACATGGTGCCGGGGCAATTGAGCCGAAACCCCGCACCAGTGCTAGCTGCCAACCATCCTCTGTCCCGTGCCTTTTGGAGCGTTGCCATGTGCCGAAACATCAAACCGCTGTTCAACTTTGCACCGCCGGCAAGCCACGAAGAAATTCGCGCGGCGGCATTGCAATTCGTGCGCAAGGTGTCCGGGTTCAACAAGCCATCTCGTGCCAATGAAGCCGCATTTGTCGCCGCCATCGAGGCAATTGCAGCGGCGTCCCACATGTTGTTGGGTTCGCTTGAAACCGACGCGCCGCCAAAAAATCGCGAGCAGGAATCAGCGAAAGCGCGAGTGCGTTATCTCGCACGATTCCCGGTATAAAAACTGGGCCGAGCATTCGCCGGCAGTTGTCATCGCTGCGCCGTCAATCACGTGGCCTTGATCATGGGTGACCCTCTCAGTCTCAAACTTGACGAAGATCGGCGAATGCGGGAGCATTATTCTTACGCGCGCTCGGCCACCGCCGCATTTGAGTGCATAGCCTGGCTGAATGATCGCGCGATGACAAATAAAAAATAACGGGAGCGCAATCTATGAAACAGGCCTTGCGATTTTTTCATGGTGTGTTGGCGGCAACGGCGTTGATGACAATGCTGCCCGCGCAGGCAACTTTTTTCGAGGCCAAGCAACATGCCAAGCCGGTCGGATGTCCCAGCGGTTCATTCTGGGATGCGCGCAATGGCGGTGAGTGTTGGGCATGCACCGGCGACTATGTGCGTCCGCCGCTCCCGATACCGGTGGATGACCCAAAAGCCTGCTGGATACCGACCGGCGTCAAAGAGTCGCAGGCGGTATTTGTGAAGAAGGCAGGGTGTCCCGGAAACCAGTTCGCGCACATGCTCGACCTGAGCAGCGGCATCCAATGCTGGTCGTGCGACACCCAATATGAACGCAGCGTTTTTGACATCAATGGCGACAAGGCCTGCCGACGTCCGCCGCGTGAAGAATTCGATGATGCCAAATGGCATCGCGACAATACTTACGCGGGGCAGGGCTGTCCAGGGAGCCAGATTTGGGATCTGAAACGCAACGATGACAAGGGATTGCTCGGCGCATGCTGGTCGTGCAAGAGCGGCTTTGAGCGCACCGGCCATTCCATCGCCGGCAACAAAGCCTGCGTCAACAAATACAGCGAGAAATGGGACAAGGCCAACAAGCACGGCAAAGCCACATGCAGCGCTGGGCAGGATTTCGATCCGCGCAATGGCGGTGAATGCTGGAAATGCGACACGGGCGCCGTGCGTAACGCAAACGCAGTGACGGACGCGAAATCCTGCACCGGTGTGATCGAGGCCAAATACAAACGCGCCGACTTCAAGAACAAATTCGCGATTCTTGCCCCGTGCCCGACCGGGCAATTTTTCGATCCGCGCAACGGCGGCGAATGCTGGTCCTGCCCGGCGCCGTCGTTCAGAAGTGTGGCAGCCGTGACGGACAAGAAAGCCTGCACCGACAAACCGCTCGAATTTTTCGCGACCGATGCGCAAGGCTTGTGTCGTTCAATTATCGGCGGCCTCAACAAGGGCGAAAAGGGTCTGGAAGAAATCAGCAAACTGATCGATCCGGTGATGAACACCATCAGGCGGCCACTCGACAACGCGGTCGCGACCGTCAGCCGGCAGATCAATTCGCCGGCCGAGCTCGATGCGTTATTAAATCAAGTCGCCTCGAAAATCGACAAGCCGGTGATTGAAATCATGGGTGAGTTGAAGGCGACCATGATGCGCGCGGGCGGCGCGCTCGACGATATTTTGCTCGACGCCAATCTGATGTGCGGCGGCGACCACACGAAAATCCAGAACCGCATTATTGCGCTGGGGCTCAGGCCCAACATTGGCACCAAGTCCAGCTCGTTCACCGATTTTTTTGTGAAGGATGCGTACGCCGCAAGCAACACGGTCTACAGCGCATACAGCGTCGGCGGCTATTTCATTCACCCGCAGTACAAGGTTGGTTATTCGTTCGGCATCTCATTTGTCACGAATTTTGCGAGCGGCGCAGGCTTCATATTCAATACCGGCCCACTGGTGACCTCCGATATCGGCGCAGGACTGAATTTCGGCGTGATGATTTTTCCGTCCACCACACTGGCTGCGTTCAGAGGCGAAGAAACGGCGGGCGGCGTCTACATTCCAAGTGCGGGCATCAGCGTGGGCGGCGGCGAAAAACTTAAAAAGTTTTATAGCAATTTCGGCACCATCGGCAAGATCTTGCCAGACACCATTGATCTGTCGATCGACCCCACCTTCAAGACCTGGCCGGGCATCGGTGTCAGCAAGAGCGTGGGCATTTCGCCAAAGGGATCGAAAGGCAACGCGCTCAATGCAACGGGTTCGGTAAGTTGGGCGATACCGATACAGACGTGGGGGAATTAGCGCCAACTAATTGATCGGACACTAGCACTGGCGCGCCTTTCGGCGCTTTTATGGCTGGGAAGCCGCGCTGGTTCTGGTGTTTATCCTCCGGCAATCGCTCGTTCCATTTCCCAATCATCATTACTGTCATCCTGAACGCAGTGAAGGATCTTGTCATCACAGGATCCTTCACTGCGTTCAGGATGACAGCACATGTTCTAACGTAGAAACGGAATCACAAATTCCCCGCAAATAACTTCCGCACGAACATATCGCGAAAACTTTTCGCGTCCGCAAGGCCGAGCCGTTCCAGATATGCGTGTGGCGCTTGCTTGCCATCCCATAAACTTTTCACGGCAAGTGTGACCAACTCGGCCGGATGTTCGGTCGCATGTTTCAATCGTTTCAGCGCGCGTACGATGTGCAATTCGTCGTCGGTCAAGTCGGTGCCGAATGGAAAATCCGGCAACAGGCCTGCACGGCTCCACGGATGCAATGTGTCATCGAGCATTTGCGGCAGATTGTTGCGGTAGCGCTCGGGAATTTCATATTCGCGGTCGAGCTTGCCGTGCGCTTTGGCGGCTTTCAACAATTGCGGCTGAAAGCGTGAATCGGCGATCGCCAGCAGGCGCTTGATGACTTCGCTATCCGATTGCCCGCGCAATTCGGCGACGCCGTACTCGGTGATGACTACATCGCGCAGATGGCGCGGAATCGTCACATGGCCGTAATTCCAGACGATGCTGCTGTCGAGGCGATCCTTGTGCTGATGCGTCGCGCGCAGCATCATCAACAATCTCGCATCCGGCAGCGCGTGGGACATCGCCACAAAATTGTACTGGCCGCCGACACCGCTCACCACTTGCCCGGAGTCGAGTGCATCGCTCACTGCCGCACCCATTAGCGTGACCATCATTGTTGTATTCATGAATCGCGCCTTGATGCGTTGCGCGCGTTTTAATTCTTCGTCGCCATGGAGCTGGTTGATGAAATCAATTCGCGTCATGTCGATTTTGGCGAGCTCGTGCGGCGGCATGCTGCGCAGGCGCTGATAGAAGTCGCGCGGTCCAAGAAAAAACCCGCCACTCATCACAATGCCGCCGGTGAGACGCGATCCCAGCAGCGACGCCGCGACTTGCTCCAGTACGGTCGGATCGGCGAGATCGTTTTCGATGCGACTCTCACCCAATGCAAGTTGCCCGGATTCAATACCGACTTCCGCG
>JANOKK010000607.1:0-1795 GCA_031419255.1 Betaproteobacteria bacterium | reverse complement strand
CCGCATAGACGCCTTCGAGCGCATCGGCGGAATACTCCGCGTCCGTCGCGTACAAATCCAGCAATACTTCGCGCGCATCTTCAATGTAGCCGGGCCGGGTACGCGCCCGCATGCGCACCAGTCGGAAAACGGGCAAGTCTTCGAGATGCAGAGACAATAGCGAATTGTTCTTGAGGATGAACGCGACCGGCACGTTGCGTGAATCATCCTCATTCAATTCCAGCAGAAAATCGGACCGCAGATGCAATTCACCGTTCTCACCCTCGAAAAAACGCGCACTGGTTTCGAGATCCTGCATGTCTTCCAGCGATGGCAATTCAAGGCCGAAAAGTGCCTTGATCCATTCACGTTCGGTCGCTGTCGGAGAAACGAGATCAATCCAGATCGGCTCTGAATTTTTCAGATCCTCGAGCGATTCAACATGCAGTTGATTCAATCGGCGATTGTTGAGGACGAAGACGTTCAGCATGGCGATATGTCAGGGTTGGCCGAGGAAAAGGTAAAAGGTGCCGTCGCGGTCGCGCGTGCGACCGTAGCCGAGATAGAGTGGTCCGATCAAAGTGTCGGCGGCGATATATGCGGCGAGCGAATTTTTTGTTTTGGCCTCACCGATTCTGTCGGGAAAGGCGACCGCGCGCGCGAACTCGCCAGTGATGCCCGCATACATACTTCTGCCAAACGGGTTGTTGAATTGACCAAGCCGACGATAGTACGATACTCGCCCAAAGGCCAGTGCGTCGCCGCGAATTTCGCCCGGTCGGAAAGCCGACATTTGAAGGAATCCGCCAAGTGAAAATCGGTTGAAAGGCGAGAGCTGCGCATCGTTTAGCGCTCGCCCATACCTCGCCGCCAATGAAAATGTGTTTGAGCCGAAAGTGATCGTGTCCTGATAGTTGATTTCCGCTTTGCGATACAGGCTGTCCGCCCCAAACGAATCAAGACTGGCGTAGTAGTCCAGTTGCAGGACGCGCCCTTCCTTGGGGAAGTTGGCGTCATCAAGGCTGTCGTACAGAAGTTTGACCCGAGCGCCGCCTTCAATGAATTGCGGGTCGGCTTGCTGTCGAGTGCCGATGCTCAATGCAGACGTATTGTTGGATTGAATGGCGCCTATGCGAACAATGGAATTTCGGCTCAGGTCGTAGCCTAAATCGAAAAATTTCGCGTTGGTCGAAAGTAACGCCTGATTCACGCGCTGGCTACCGGCGAAGAAGTCCAGCGGACGTTTCGAGTACTCGACGCCCGGTGAAACGCTGATTGCGTTCAGAAAGCCGGTTGCGCCAAGCGGTTGAAAGAATTGAGAGGCGAACCGCCGATCCCGACCGAGTTGTACGTCAGTGCGCCATTCCGCTCCGAAAGAATTCACTTGTGTGCGCAAGTAGCGTGCAAGCAAGTTGAATCGGCCTTCACCTTCCGTATCCGCAGATAACGTCAGACCAAATCGCAAGTAATTCGGCCCCCACTGTTTCTCTCTCGCGTCCACCGTCAACACATTGTGGCCGCTATCGTTTAGCAGACTGTAATTGATGCGCTCAAAATAACCAGTGCCGAAGGCGCGACTGATACCCGAATTGATTTTCTTGAAATCAATGGTTTCGCCCGGCTTGATGTCCATGGTGCGTTTGAGCTCGTCCGCGTTGGCCCGCTCAAGGCCGGTGATGCGCAACTCGCCGAGGCGTTCATTGATGCCGGTTGGCGCAGTCGCGCGCGCAAGCTGAATGCGGCGGTGAGCAGCATATTCCTCGGCTGGGAGGCTGAGGCGGACAAGCGCGTCGGACATCGCGCGAGTGGTTGCGGC
>JANOKK010000606.1:0-1811 GCA_031419255.1 Betaproteobacteria bacterium | reverse complement strand
CGCGCGTTTGTTCGACCGCGATCAGTTGCGGCCACTTGGCATCGCGGACAATATCGAGGATGCGCGCATAGCGTTCGGCAAATGTTCCCGCCGCGCCGGGCAATTCGAAAATCTGATACTTGATATCGCGCCATTCGGTATCGATCGGAATTGTTTTGCGAACGTGTCCCGACAGCGTTTCAAACTTTCCGCGCGCGAGCCAGAGTTCGCCATCGAGGGGCGTCTTTGGTAATTTTTCGATGAACCATGCGGGCGCATTGACCACGTTGCCACTGCGAAAACGCAGCACTTTGCCATCCCAGATCGCGCGCACACCATCGAATTTTTCACTGACCAAATAGTGTGCGGGATCGACAGACGGATCGAGAACCTTGGCGAGGATGATGGGTGGGGTCGCGGCATGCGAAACGTTCGCGATAATGCCGGCGCATAGCGCGACAACCAAGAATCGAAAGGCGGCTTCAAATAGGCACTGTGGTGTCGAAGTAAGCCAGTAGCGATTTTTTGTCATCAGTTGAGTTGCGATGAAAATTGGGCCCCGGAACAAGTCCAGGGAGACAAAAAATGGGGTAAGTCGAAGCACAAGAGCAGAAAACACTAGCACTGGCGCGCCTTTCGGCGGCATTCTTGCCCGCAAGCCGCACCAGTGCTGTAGTTTAATGTCTGCATGGAGGCTATGGTATCACCAGCCCCGAGCGCGCTTTCACCGCCGAAACATCCGCATTCGTGATCGTGCCATTGGTACCCACGTCGAACAAATAGTTGTTCCCCATGTTCACCAGCGCATTGACGCGCGCTTTCACGGCGGAAACATCCGACGCATTCACGCGGCCACTGCTGTTCGCGTCGCCAATCAGGAAACCGATTGCCACCGATGCATTCACGGCACCATTCACGCCATTCGCACTCACTGTGACACGTTGATTGTCCGGCACGCCGGTCACGTTGACGATGAGTTCATTGCCGTTGTACGAAGGCGATGCGCTGCCGACCGGCATCATGTTCGCGTCGAGCACCGAGAGCGATGTCACGCTCATCACCGGATTGGTGAACACGAACACGATGCGATGGCCCGAGCCGATCGCGCGCGGCTCAACCGTGATGGCACCATTGATCGGCACCATGAGGGTCAATGGCAAATTCTTTTCGCCCACGCCGTTGCCGTGGGTCTTGCGCGAGGTGACGGTGCCGGTGAAGGCGATCGCCACCGGGGTGACCATGACCGCGCCGGAGACAGCGCTGGTGCCGGCGCCGTTTGTAGCTTGCACGGTGCAACTGTAGGTGACACCGTTGGTCAGCCCGCTCACGGTGATCGGTGAACCGGCACCGGTGTTGGTGATGCCGTTGCACGAGGCCGTGTAGCTGGTGATCGCCAGGCCGCCGTTGTTGGCAGGAGCTGCGAAGTTGACGGTGGCCTGTGTGTTGCCGGCCACGCCCGCTCCGATCGTCGGCGCACCCGGTGCCGTGGCGTTGATGGCCACACTTTGGGTCACTTGCGCGGCGGCAGCGAAGCTCGCATTGCCCGCCTGGTTGGCCGCGATCGTGCACACCCCCGCAGCAAGCATCGACACGGTGGTGCCGGACACCGAACACACGGACGGTGCGGTGCTTGTGTAGACGATCGGATTCATCGATCCACCGCCCGTGGCCGTGGGCGAGATCGCGAACGTGTTCGACGGCGCGGCGGCGAACGGCCGGCTTGCCGTGGTCTGGGCCGGGAAGGTGATGACCTGCGCCGCACCATTGATGGTGATGGTGAGCATGGCCGAACCGGTGCCGCCGGCGTTGGTGGCGCTGATGCTGTAGCTCGC
>JANOKK010000605.1:0-1107 GCA_031419255.1 Betaproteobacteria bacterium | reverse complement strand
AACTCGCGCGCGGCTTTGTCGACCAGGCGTTCCAGCAGAAAGTGCGCGCGTTCCGGGCCACCTACCTCCAACACACCTTCCAGTGCGTCCAGCCATTCGCGGGTTTCTTGCGGGTCAACATCGTTTTCAAGGAAGGCGGGGCGGTCCATGAAAAAACTCCTTGTTTGGTTTATTTGTCGTCGTGGGTAATTTTAGACCTTATTCGCGAATCATCCGACAAGCGTGGGTTGAAACTGTCGGTCTGGTTGGCAGGCGAATAGCGGCATCGCACAAGCAGTCAATGCGGCGAGCGTGCGACTACTGCAAAAGGTCGCGTGTTGTCATTGCAACCAGTTTGAAACTCAAAAACTGCGCCGCAAACATGTCTTCCAATGCTGCGTTGGTACCTGAGACTTCTATGCGTAGGGTCGGGCGGGCCAAACTAAGAGGACATGGCGGCGGCGTCGAGAAGTCGAGGAATGCCGGGCATGCAAAAGCTCGCGAAAGGTGTCTCGCCGACCATTGCGAATGCGGCAAATCCATCGTCGTGGGAAATAGACAAATAAACCAAGCAATAACAACATGTTAGCGAAAGCTGCCGTTGCGCGTAGAAGAGAGGTCAGAATCGCCCATAAGGCGAATATTCTCCCACTCATCTTGATTTTCTTCTTGAATAATCAGGCACATTGCGCTATTTTTGGAAGTGTTTCTTAAATAGTTTTTTTAAGTTATTATAAATCCACGTAAATAGGCTATTCGCACGAATTGCGAAGCATCGACAAACTAAATGAAAAGAAGCGGGTTTTCGTTCCCAATATTGCGGAAAATTCCGCTTCGGACCAAGCTGTCGACATGTCAAAAAGATAAGCAGGATGCAGGGAGGTTATGTGGCGTTGATTGATGCTTTGCAGATCGTGAGTACGACCGACCCGGGAAGGGTGCGCGGACACAATGAGGATTGTGTCGAGTCGCGTCCGGAATTGGGCATAGTGGTGCTCGCCGACGGAATGGGCGGATACAATGCCGGCGAAGTTGCGAGTGGCATGGCGACGTCGCTCATTGCATCGGGATTGAGTAAATCCTGGACCAGAGATGTGTTGAAGAAGCTTGATCGCGACGACCTCGGGC
>JANOKK010000604.1:0-2365 GCA_031419255.1 Betaproteobacteria bacterium | reverse complement strand
CGGCATCTTCGGGAGAAAATTCTACGTCATCGACAAAGCCCATTCCCGCGCTCTTGAATTCGGCGTAGAGATATCCAGGTTGATCGGTAACAATGCTGACGCGCGGCGATCCCTTAACGATGCCATGCAATTTTTTCCACGCCTCCGCCGACGCGCCGCTGAATTTGAGCGGCTCGATAAAATGCGCATCGCTTTTTTCGATGGTGGATGAAACGCAATTTGGCTTCCATGCCGGCGGCGCGAACTTGCCCGCGGAATAGCCGAGATTGGCGGGACGCGATCCTGAAAACAGGCCCATGGGTTGTCCTCCAAAATATTCGATGCCGGTCAACGCGGCGATGAACGCGATGATGGCGAGCAATGTGAGTAGCAAACGGATGATGAATTTTTTCATGGAGATAGTTTAGCTCATCAGGGTTTTCACGCCTTGCGGCGTTCGCACGTACGCGCACATGGTCATGCCGGAGTAGGGCGGCGTCGCGGTGAGTACCAGCGATTTTTCGAGGCCCAGTTCACTCAACAGATATTGCACCTTCGCCGGATTCGGATGCGCGGCTTCCATCCACTCGAACCGGCAACCTTGATCGGGCAGCCGGTCGCAGGGATGAAACGGCACATCCCATTGGATCAAGTTAGGAACGAGACCGCTTTCAATCGGATAGCCATCTTCCGGCAGGGTGATGCGCCATTTGAATGCGTTTGCGTCCTCGCCGCGCGACATTGCATGAACGCCACCCAGCAAGCCGCCAGTCTTTGCGCTCATCGCGTCGATCGCGTCGGTGCGCGCCACCCAGCCGAGTAGCCGTGGCCGCAATGCGATGCGCTCGCGCACATCGGTCGTATCGAGCCCAAACCAGCGCGGCATGAACGGATCATTCCCGGCCGGGTCAATCGCAATCAATTCAAGATAGCAATCCGGTCCCAACGACAAAAGCCGGTTGTGCGTGCCCATGCGCTCATGTTTTCCGGGCGGGGAAGAAAGTGTGACGCCCAAAAATCGTTCGAGCCACGCGCTGCCACGATCCATATCTGCCGTACCAAGTACCAAGTGGTCCAGTACGGTTGGCATGCTACCGACGATTGAGTGGCTCGCCGCTTGCGGACACGCCGAACCATCGGCGTTCGATCGACATTTGCACCGTCACCACCAGCCACGCCGTGATGACGCCTGACGTATTGGCGATCATATCGAGGAAATCAAACGAACGCGTTGGCGTGAAATATTGGATGCACTCGATCAATACGCCGGTGGCGATCAGGCCGATCGCGAAGCGCAGACGTTGCACGGGAAGGATGTACGCTTGGCCCCAACAATACATGCAGGCAAAATAGGCCAGCGCGTGATGCAATTTGTCGCTGCCGGGAATATCCGGGATGTCCGGCCCCGGGAGCAGAGAAAGAATGAAAATTGCCGCGAGTGTGCCGAATCCGGCGAGTTTAAAAAATTGTGGTCGTGTCATGTGATCATTTTACCGGGCCAATCGACACCCGGCGCATCGTGAACTAAGATGCGGGTGCCGATTTGTGGAAGAAACCCGGCTTTGCAACAAGGCAAATAGCCGGCGAGAATTCTGTGCGCCGAAAGCCACTGGATTCCCGCCTGCGCGGGAACGACGGGCTCCAAACGCGGATGTTGCCAATTGTGGCGACCGCCTTGAAAACCTGAATGAACTTGGAGCCCGCGCCCCCGCAAAGGTTCCCCGTCTTGAGTTTGCCAATATTGAACACAATGGAATCACTTTCACCCGATAATCGTGGCCCGCTGGCCGGCATCAAAATTCTCGATCTCACCACGGTCGTGATGGGCCCGTTCGCCACGCAAATTCTTGGCGATATGGGTGCCGACATCATCAAGGTTGAAGCGCCGGGCGGCGATAACATGCGCTGGGTCGGGCCGATGAAGAATCCCGGCATGGGTCACATCCATATGCATCTGAATCGCAACAAGCGATCACTGGTACTGGACCTGAAAAAACCCGCCGGCCGCGAGGCCGCGTTGCGCCTGGCGGCGATATCGGACGCGATGATTTACAACGTGCGGCCGCAGGCGATGACACGGCTGGGATTGGACTACGCGGCCGTGAAAGCCGTCAACGACAAAATTGTCTACGTCGGCGCCTACGGTTTTTCCGAACGCGGATCCTATGCCGGCAAACCGGCTTACGATGATTTGATCCAGGGCTTAGCGGGTGTGCCGGCGCTGTCGATGGCGCAAGGCAGCGACGTGCCACGCTATGCGCCGGTCACGCTGGGTGACCGCAGCGTGGGATTGCAAACCGTGATTGCCACCGTCGGTGCCTTGTTTCTTGCGATGCGTACCGGCAAGGGGCAATCGGTCGATGTGACGATGTTTGAAAGCCTTTCG
>JANOKK010000603.1:0-1349 GCA_031419255.1 Betaproteobacteria bacterium | reverse complement strand
TTCGCGCGATCGTCAACACCACATCTTTTTCGCGGGTGCCGCGCCGGCCGATCGCACCCGGGTCTTCGCCGCCATGCCCCGGATCGAGCACAACGACCACTGCGCGCGCGGTCTTGCGTGAGGTGGAAACCGCCGCCGAGCGATTGCTGCTTGCGCTTGAATGAGAGTCGCCCGCGACGGCGGTTTTTGCCTCCGTCGTGGGCGCTGAATCCGCCGGTTTGGTTTTGTTTTCCGGCGATGACACGCGACCGTCTTCACGCGGTTTGGAGGCAACGGAATCAGTGCTTTTACGAATTGAGTTCTCGTCCGGCACACTGCCGGGCGAGGACAAATTGCCCTTGCCAAACGCGGCCACGTCTTCATTGAGTAGCGCAAGCATTGGGTCTTGCGGTTTCAATGGATAAATGTCGAGCATCAATCGATGCCCGAATTCGCCCGCCGGCGGCACGGCGAATACTTGCGGTTTCACTTCAGTTTTCAGATCAAGCACGACGCGGATCACATTCGCGCGATTGACCCCCACGCGAATCGACTGCACAAATGGATCGCTGCTGCCAATTTTCGCGGCGAGTTCTTTTAGCGCCGGCCCAAACTCGACATTTTCAATATCGAGCACCAATCGTTCCGGATCCTTAACAAAGAAGTGCTGGTACTTGAGCGCCACCGGCGATTCAAACGTGACGCGCGTGTACTCATTGGCAGGCCAAACACGGGTCGAGCCGATGCGGGTCGCCGCATAGGCCGGTGTTGCCAACAACGGCGACAACAACAGGGGAAGTACCAACAGACCGCGACGCACCAGGTTTGGTGTCGCGAAATGCTCAACGCTTACGCGCGCGATATTTTGTGCTGCAACGATTGCAGCATCGCCTGGCCGCGTGGGGTTTCGGCTTGAATGGTCACGATGCGCCCCATCGTTGGCGACATCGTCAGGTGAATTTTCAACTCCGGTGGCGACAACAGTTCCCCGGCCTTCTCCGGCCATTCGACAAGACATATGTTCGTCTCGTTGAAGAGATCGCGAAACCCGGCGTCGTTCCATTCCTCAGAATCGTTGAATCTATAAAAATCAAAGTGATACAAGTTTAACTTAGAAATTACATAAAGTTCAAGCAGCGTGTAAGTGGGGCTTTTCACGCGGCCCGCAAAACCGAGGCCGCGCAGAAGGCCGCGCGCTAATGTGGTCTTGCCGGCACCCAAATCGCCACGTAAGTGAACGCAAACTCCTGGCGTGATTTCTTCGGCGATTTTGGCACCGAGCGCGAGGGTCGCGGCCTCGTCGGCAAGATCGATCATGAGTGCGGGGACGGGTGGAGGAAGCGACATGGGCGGGCTGGTACACTTTGGCG
>JANOKK010000602.1:0-11615 GCA_031419255.1 Betaproteobacteria bacterium | reverse complement strand
CATCGATGAAAGTTGAACAGGTCGTTGATCATGCCCGCAAGCACCAGCACCCGTTGCGTTGCGGCATGGAGGAAGTGTGAGTCGTATCGACGTTGCAAAACGTCTTCCCGCTACGTCTCGTCGCTACCCATCCAATGGATGTATGCTTGATCGCGTGATCAAGCGTCGCAGGCGTTAGTGAGAAGTCGTTCCCGATTGAATGTTGAAAGGTAAATCATGATCGCCCAAGAACTCGAAGTCAGCCTGCACATGGCATTTGTCGAAGCGCGCCAAAAGCGCCACGAGTTCATCACGGTCGAACACCTGTTGCTGGCGCTGCTCGAAAATCCTTCCGCGCAGGAAGTGCTGAAAGCGTGCGCGGCGAAGGTCGATGAATTGAAAAAGGCGCTGATCGATTTTATTGAACAGCACACCCCCATTGTGGCCGGTGACGGCGAAGTGAATACCCAGCCTACGCTCGGTTTCCAACGCGTGATCCAACGCGCGATCCTGCACGTGCAATCGTCGGGCAAGAAAGAAGTCACGGGTGCGAATGTGCTGGTGGCGATTTACGGTGAAAAAGATTCGCACGCGGTGTACTTCCTGCACCAGCAGGGCGTTTCGCGGCTTGACGTGGTGAATTTCATTTCGCACGGCATTTCCAAGGCGGCACCGACCACCGGACAAAAGGAAGACGCGGAAACCGAAAATGCAGAGGGCGAACAAGCCGGCGGAGCACTCGAGAGTTTCACGCTGCATCTCAATCAAATGGCGATCGACGGCAAGATCGATCCACTGATCGGTCGCGAACATGAAGTCGAGCGCGTGATCCAGATTCTCTGTCGGCGGCGCAAAAATAATCCGTTGCTGGTCGGCGAAGCCGGGGTGGGAAAAACCGCCATCGCCGAAGGCCTCGCCAAACGCATCGTCGATGGTCAGGTGCCGGATATCCTCGCCAAGTCGCAGGTGTATTCGCTTGATATGGGTGCGTTGCTGGCAGGCACCAAATATCGCGGTGATTTTGAACAGCGATTGAAAGCGGTGTTGAAACAATTGACCGACAATCCCAACGCCGTACTGTTCATCGATGAAATTCACACGCTGATCGGTGCGGGCTCGGCCTCCGGCGGCACGCTGGACGCCTCCAATTTATTGAAGCCGGCGCTGTCTTCCGGACAATTGAAATGCATCGGAGCCACCACCTATGGCGAATATCGTGGCATCTTCGAAAAGGATCACGCGCTCTCGCGTCGCTTTCAGAAAATCGATGTGACCGAGCCGTCGATTGCGGAAACGATTGAAATCCTCAAAGGGCTTAAAAGCCGTTTTGAAAGTCATCACGGCGTGAAATACACCTCGACCGCGTTGACCACGGCGGCTGAGCTTTCCGCGAAATACATCAATGATCGTCACTTGCCCGATAAGGCGATCGATGTGATCGACGAGGCTGGTGCCGCGCAGCGCATCGCACCGAAATCGAAGCAGAAAAAAACCATCGGCAAACCGGAGATCGAAGAAATCGTCGCCAAGATCGCGCGCATTCCGGCACGCAACGTTTCGTCGGACGATCGCAATGCCTTGAAGACGCTCGACCGCGATTTGAAATCGGTCGTGTTCGGCCAGGACAAGGCGATCGAAGCCTTGTCCTCGGCAATCAAAATGGCGCGCTCGGGCCTTGGCAATACCGCGAAACCGATTGGCTCGTTCCTGTTTTCCGGCCCGACTGGCGTCGGCAAAACCGAGGTCGCGAAACAGCTCGCCTTCATCCTCGGCGTGGAATTGATTCGCTTCGACATGTCGGAATACATGGAGCGTCACGCGGTATCGCGCTTGATCGGCGCGCCGCCCGGCTATGTCGGTTTCGATCAGGGTGGCCTGATGACGGAAGCGATTACCAAGCATCCGTACTCGGTGCTGCTGCTGGATGAAATCGAAAAAGCGCATCCCGATGTGTACAACGTTTTGCTGCAAGTGATGGATCACGGCACGCTGACCGATAACAACGGACGCAAGGCGGATTTTCGCAACGTGGTGATCGTGATGACCACCAACGCCGGTGCCTCTGAGCTTTCCAAAGCCACAATGGGCTTTACCAACGAGAAAAAGGCCGGCGACGAAATGGCCGAAATCAAGCGCCTGTTTACGCCGGAATTTCGCAATCGACTCGATGCGACGATCTCATTTGCGCCGCTGGATGAAGTGGTGATTCTGCGCGTGGTCGATAAATTCCTGATGCAACTCGAAGCGCAATTGACGGAAAAGAAAGTCGATGTCACTTACACGGAAACGCTAAAGAAATACCTCGCCAGGAACGGCTTTGACCCGGCCATGGGCGCCCGCCCAATGGCGCGATTGATCCAGGATACGATTCGCCGTGCGCTGGCCGAGGAATTGCTGTTTGGCCGGCTCGCCGGCGGTGGCAAAGTGACCATCGACATGGATGCCGACAACAAAGTGAAGCTCGATATCTCCGAGGAAAAAGTACCGGTCGCGCAGGAAAGCTGAACGACCTAGTCTGTACATCTGCTGCGGGCCGCCGATCAATGATCGGCGGACCGTTGTTTTTTATCGGTAGAAATGCGCCGACAAGTTGTTTGCGCTATTCTTACGCCTCGCGGCGCGCAAAATCGACCGCGCCACAAAAACCATGGAGGCCAAAATGAACCGAACCCTGCGCATTGCGCTATCGACGGGATTGCTGGTGTGCGCGATGCCCGCGTGGACACAGGCACCGCCACCCGCCGCAGTACCCGCACCGCCCGCGCCAGCATTCGCCGCACCCAACCTGAGTGCCAGCGGCGTGCGTTCGCTCGCGGCCAATTGCGCCGCCTGCCATGGCACCAACGGCAACAGCGCCGGCGGGGCGATTCCCGGATTGGCAGGCATGAACAAGGAATATTTCCTGAATCAAGTGAAGGCGTTCAAGGAAGGCAAGCGCGAGGCGACCGTGATGCATCAGATCGCCAAGGGTTACTCGGATGCGGAAGTGGCCGCCATGGGCGACTTTTTTGCCGCGCAGAAAAAATAACCCAACGGATTTCAGGAGAACCTCATGAATACGAATCGCAGAACGTTTTTGAAATCCTCGGGTGCCTTGGGTGCCGCGGGCAGCGTCGCGGCGGTATCGGCGCTCAGCGGGTGCGCGTCCATCGGTGGCAGCGGCCCCAAAGTGGTGATTGTCGGCGGTGGCTATGGTGGCGCGACGGCGGCGCGGTACATCAAAATGTGGGCACCGAATATCGAGGTCACGCTCGTCGAGCGCAACGCGGAATTCATTTCGTGTCCGATTTCGAATCTGGTGTTGGGTGGCTCGAAGACCATGCAGGACATCACCATCAGCTACGATGCACTCGCGAGAAAACATGGCGTGAAAGTGGTGCGCGGTGAAGCTGTCGCGGTTGACGCCGAGAAGAAAACCGTGCGACTTGCAAATGGAGACTCTCTCGCGTTCGATCGCGTCATCCTCTCGCCCGGCATCGATTTCATGTTCGAGGATATTCCCGGTCTCAACAATGCCGCCGCGCAGGAAAGAATCCTGCACGCGTGGAAAGCGGGCACACAAACCGTTGCACTGCGAAAACAACTGGAAGCGATGAAGGATGGCGGTGTGGTCGCGATTTCGATTCCCGTGGCACCTTATCGTTGTCCGCCCGGCCCCTACGAGCGCGCCTGCCAGATCGCCGCGTACCTGAAGCAGTCGAAACCGAAATCGAAAGTGGTGATTCTCGACGCCAATCCGGACGTAACTTCCAAACCGGGGTTGTTCAAAAAGGCGTGGGCGGAAATGTATCCCGGCATCGTCGAATACCGCGGCAACTCCAAAGTGGTTGATGTCGATGTCAAGACCATGACGGCAAAAATGGAAGTCGAGGAATTCAAGGCCGACGTGCTCAACATTCTGCCGCCGATGAAGGCTGGTGCAATCGCGAATCCGTTTATCACCGCCAACAAGCGCTGGTGCGAAATCAACTGGCTGACCTATGAAGCCAAGAATGTACCCGGCGTACATTTGATGGGCGACGCCTTGCAGATTGCACCGGCAATGCCAAAGTCCGGCCACATGGCAAATGCGCACGGCAAGGCCTGCGCGGCGGCGGTGGTGGCAATGCTGGCGGGCGAGGCACCCAGCGCAAGCCCCACGCTCAGCAATACCTGCTACAGCTTTGTCTCGGCCGATAAAGTCATCCACGTCGCCTCGATCCACAAATACGACGAGAAAGACAAAACCATGAAAGCGGTGCCGGGTTCGGGTGGCGTATCGGTCGCGTCGAGTGAGCTGGAAGGGCAATACGCGTTGGCTTGGGCGAAGAATATCTGGTCCGACACGCTCGGCTAGATCAAGCGCTGGCGCGCTTCTCTGGGCACTTTAGTCCAGAGACGCCCGCCGATATTGGCGTTTCATTTTTTCGCGGGCAACGAAACAGTCTTGATAATACCGCGCACTCGCGGTTTTTCACCCGGGCGAATTGACGCCAGCAGGAGCGCGGATTTGCGCAATGTTTCTCCGCATTCGGCGTCGGATTCGCGGCGATCTTCGCACAACGCCGCACGCGCGAATGCGCGGGTTCGCGTCAATGCATCTTCGCGTTTCGTGTAGGCGGCCAATGTTGAATTGAACAAGTACGCACCGCGTCGAGAGATGCCTTCAATGCACAGCTCGGCGCGGTCAGCAGGCTTCGCGGCCAGACAACGCTCGCCCGCCGAGTATCGTTCCTGATTTCGTCCCCACGTCTCATCGAGATCAACCGTGAGTTGACCACTCACCGCGCGCATTTCCAGGAGCAGGGTCGGTATATCGTTGCGACCGATGAAGGCGTTGTTTTCAAAAACGTCATAAACATCGGTGAACTCGCCTCGATACAGCGAGCAACCAAACTTGGCTTCTTCGATGCAATCTTCACCGGCGAAAACGTCGCCCAGATGCACCAATCGTACGCTGTCCGCACCCTCGACAAACGCGAAAACCTGATCGACGCCGCAACGCAAGACGTGTTTGGCAATCGGCGTGTCGACACAATCGTCGCGGATAAACAAAACGCCGTCCTTCCAACCCGACTTCTTCTTCAGTGCCGCCAGTGCCACCGCGACGCCACCCGGCTGTGTCACGGCGAATTGAAATTCAAAGGCAGCGCCCGAAATCGCGATATCGAAAGTCGTCGCGGTAGGTGTTGTTGTCCCATGCGCTTCCACGCGAGCCTGCGCGATGATTTTTACCGGGCTTTCAAACAGAATTGTCGACTGCGCGCGCGACTCAAGATGCGTAGTGAGTGCGGCGAAAACCAACATGGCAAAACAAAATATTTTTCTCACGGTTTGAGGAAACCCTTCAGTGCGTCGATCGTTTTCCCCGGCGCTTCTTGCATCATCGCGTGACCGGTATCGTCAAACAACGCAACGCGACTGCCCGCGATGCGCGATGCGACCGCCTGCGCCGATTTGGGCGGCGTCATCATGTCGCGCCCGCCGGCGATGATCAGCGTAGGGGACTTGATGGCGGCGATCGCCGCATCCTCAGGCAGATAGGCCGCGCATGCGCCGAGATCGCATGCCAACACGCCGGGCCGGCTCTTTTCGAGCAGCCGCTTGTAGGCCACCATCGACGAGGTGCCCGGCGTCGGATTGCGGCCCCACTTCAATTGCGGCGCGTGGCCCCAGACGTTGAGCATGTCGAAAGCGTCGATCGGACGATTGCGAGCCGCATCCAACAATAATTCCGACACCGGCATCGGCACGCTCGCGCCCAGCAGAGCAAGTTGTGAGACGCGCGCACTGTGGCGAATGGCGCACTCCAGCGCAATCAGCGAACCCATGCTGTGACCCACCAGCGCCGCCCTAGTGACGCCACCGTTGTCGAGCAGGTTGACGATCCAGTCGGCATACGCGGCGATGCTTTCCTTTGCCTCGCCGAAACTCTGGCCATGACCCGGCAAATCGACCGCCATTGCATTCCAGCCGTGATGCGCGAAATAGCGTGCCTGATAGACCCACACGCAGTGATCGTTCGCCGCCCCGTGAATGAATACCACGCTGGGCTTGGCGGCATCGAAGGGTTTTCCGCCGGTGTAGACATAGGCCGGTTGCTGCTGGACAAGAAATTTCATTTGTTCAATTTTTCGACTGCGTACAGCGCCTTCGACAAATCCTCGATCAAATCATCGGCGTGTTCAATGCCGATCGAAAGACGGATCGTGCCCTCGGAAATTCCCGCCGCCTGCAATGCCGCCGCATCCATCCTGAAGTGCGTGGTACTGGCGGGATGAATCACCAGCGACTTCGCGTCACCGATGTTGGCGAGATGAGAAAACAACGCGAGTTTTTCAATGAACACTTTGCCCGCCGCGCGACCACCGTGGACATCGAAACTCACCACCGCACCCGCGCCGTCCGGCAATAATTTCGCGGCCAGCGCACAATCGGGGTGCGACGGCAATTCTGGATACGTGACCTGCGCCACTGCCTTGTGTGCCGCCAAGTACGACACGATTTTTCGTGCGTTCTCCACATGCCTCGGCATGCGGACGTGCAAGGTCTCAAGCCCTTGCAAAATCTGGAACGCCGTCATCGGCGACATTGCCGCACCGAAATCCCTGAGTCCCTCGCGGCGCGCGCGCAACGCGAATGCGGCGACACTGGACTCATCGGACATCACCATGCCGTGAAAACCGTCGTAGGGTTCGGTCAAGGTCGGAAATTTGCCCGCAGTTTCCTTGTCCCCCCGCCAATCGAATGATCCACCATCGATCAGCACACCGCCGATCACCACGCCATGGCCGGAGAGAAATTTGGTCGCCGAATGCATGACGATATCGGCACCCTGCGTGAGCGGCCGCGACAGAAACGGCGTGGTCAGCGTGGCATCGACCATCAACGGCAAGCCCTGCGCATGCGCGATCTCGGCGACCATTGGCACATTCAACACATCAAGCCCCGGATTGCCGACGGTTTCGCCGAACAGCAAGCGCGTGTTGGGTCTGATGGCGGCGCGCCAGGCATCGGCATCGCGGCCATCGACGAATGTGGTGTCGATGCCGAATCGCGGCAACGTGTAGGAAAGCAGATTGTGCGATCCGCCGTACAACGCATTCGACGCCACAATATGGCTGCCCGCACCCATCAGGGTTGCAATCGCCAGATGCAATGCCGCTTGTCCCGACGCGACCGCAATCGCCGCTGGTCCTCCTTCGAGGGCCGCCATGCGTTCTTCAAATACGCTCAGCGTGGGGTTCGAAATCCGCGAGTAAACATGGCCGGGCCTTTCCAGATTGAAAAGCGACGCGGCGGTTTCAGTATCCGGAAATACAAACGACGCCGTTTGATAAATCGGCACCGCACGCGCACCGGTTGTCGGATCGGGTGACTGACCGGCGTGTACGGCGAGAGTCTCAAGGCGTGGCGTTTTTGGAGTGGACATTATTTGCAGGCAAATTCAGCATCTTGCGTGTAAATCATCAGGCGTAGCATTAAGTCTTGCCAGAACCCTGTTGTTTTTGTTATGGTGTCAGGTCAACTTACGGAAAGTCATTGTCGTGCGGCTTCTTTCACACCCTATTATCGCGGCTTTTTGTGCAATGGCGTTGGCCTGCACGGTGAGCGTTGCGCGCGCGGAATCCGTAAACAAGGTAAAGATCTCGTCCGCAAAACAAAAAGCGACGCCTGATTTCAGCCGGGATGGCGGGCCGAATTTGTTGTCGCACGCGGCGATGGTGTTTGATCCCGCCACCGGGCGCGCGCTGTATTCCAAGAACGCAGAAAGCCCGGTGCCGATCGCCTCCATCACCAAGCTGATGACGGCAATGGTGGTGCTCGAAGCGCGGCTCAGCATGGATGAGGCAGTCGTGATTGACAGTGCCGATATCGATACGATCAAAGGTTCGCGTTCACGCTTGCCGGTAGGTAGCGCGTTCCGTCGCGAAGATTTGCTGCGCCTGGCTTTGATGGCATCCGACAATCGCGCGGCGGCCGCCTTGGGCCGTACCTTTCCCGGTGGCACACCCGCCTTTGTTCAGGCGATGAATGCCAAGGCTGTCGGCATCGGTTTGCACAATGCGCGCTTTGTCGATGCCACCGGTCTTGCACCGGCGAATGTCGCGAGCCCGCAGGATCTCGCATTGCTGGTCGCCGAAGCCTCAACGTTTCCGCAAATCCGTGAATATTCCACCACGCCGCAATTGCACGTGACCTTGCCGAACAGCAAACGCTCGCTGGGCTTCACGAATACCAACGCGCTGGTGCGCTCTTCACAATGGGATATCGGCCTTTCCAAAACCGGCTACATCAACGAAGCTGGAAAATGTCTCGTGATGCATGCGACCATTGGCAACAATCCGGTGGTGATCGTGTTGCTTGATTCTTGGGGTAAATTGACCCGCATGGGTGACGCCAATCGCATCAAGAAATGGCTGGAGAGCGGCAAACATTTGGCCGCGCTGCGATCGAAGGCGGGCTGAGTCGCGTGATCGTTGCCGCAATTTCGTCGAAACGCCGGGCTTGCCCGGCGTTGTTGTTTCAGGGCATTGGTTTCAGGGAATTTGAATGCACCGGAAATTGATCAGCGTCGAAACAACCCGATTGGGCATACGTTAAGATACGGCGATGAAAGTCGGCCTCTTCGTCACCTGCTTAGTCGATCTCGTGCGCCCTAATATCGGCTTCGCCACGCTCAAGCTGCTGGAAGATGCGGGTTGCGAAGTCATCGTGCCGGAGGCCCAAACCTGCTGCGGACAACCCGGCTACAACTCCGGCGCGCGCGAGATCGCGAAACAGCTCGCCAAAAAAGTCCTCGCGGATTTTCGCAATTGCGATTACGTGGTGGCGCCGTCGGGTTCATGCTCGGGGCAAATGAAAGTTCATGCCGTTGAAGATTTGTTCAAGGGCGAGCCCGAAGAAGCCGAATTCCGCGCGTTAGGTGCAAAGTGGTTTGAGCTGTCGGATTTTCTCGTCAATGTTCTGAAAGTCGACATTGCGCCGTCAGGGTTGCAGCGCACGATCACCTATCACGACAGTTGCTCGGGCCTGCGCGAACTCGGTATCAAACAACAGCCGCGTGCTCTGCTTGCGAAAACCGGTTGCACCCTGATCGAGATGCAGGACGCCGAAAAATGCTGCGGTTTCGGCGGCACGTTTTCGATCAAGCTGGGCGAAATTTCCACCCGCATGGCCGAGAATAAATGCGTCAATATCAGCGTGACGGGAGCGGATGCGATTGTTGGTGGCGACCTCGGCTGCCTCCTGAATATAGAGGGCCGTTTGCGGCGCAATGGCGATATGAAAACCAAGGTGTATCACTTTGCGGAGATTGCGGCGGGGATGACGGAATGAATAAGTCTAGCCACGGATTACACGGATAAAGGCGGATGAAAACAGGCAATACGAGAAAGTGTAGAACGAGCATTGGTGAGGCTTCCAGAGCAATTATGTCGCGGGAAGCGCGTAAATGCTGGGGTTTTGCCTTTGATCGAATCTGCCTTTATCCGTGCAATCCGTGGCAAGCGTTTTCTTGACCCGCGAAACCACCATGCACCTCCAAAGCATGCATTTCAAGCAAACGGCGAGCACAAGTCGACCTCCCATAGGGAATTGAATTCATGCAATGGGTCGCCCCCTCCGAAAAAGACACCGCCGCCGCCACGCTCGAAAAGCGCCTGTGGGACGCCGCCGATCAGTTCCGCGCCAATTCCGGCCTGAAGCCGCAGGAATATTCCGGTCCGATTCTCGGTCTAATCTTCCTGCGCTTCGCCGAAGTCCGCTTCGCCGCACAGCGCACCAAGTTGGAGAAGGCCGGCGCATCGTCGCGCCGCAGTAGCCGCGTGGATGAACCTGCCGCCTATCACGCTGAAAGCATTCTCTACCTGGCGTCCAACGCCCGCTTCGATTTCCTGCTCAATCTCCCCGAGGCTGCGGACATTGGAACGAAGGTCAACGAGGCCATGCGCGACATCGAAAAGCACAACCCGCAACTTGGCGGTGTCCTGCCCAAGACGTACAACCTATTCACCAGCACGCTACTGAAAGAGTTGCTGAAGAAAGTTTCCGAGATTCCGGCAACGGCGGACTACGACGCCTTCGGTCGCATCTACGAATACTTCCTTGGCCAGTTCGCGCGCACCGAAGGCCAGAAGGGTGGCGAGTTCTATACGCCGAGCTGCATCGTGCGCTTGCTCACCGAAGTGATCGAGCCGTATCACGGCCGCATCCTTGATCCCGCCAGTGGTTCGGGCGGCATGTTCGTTTCCAGCGCGCGCTTCGTTGCCGAACACAAGCGGAACCCTGCCGCCGAGCTTTCGGTTCACGGTGTCGAGAAGACCGATGAAACTGGCCGGCTTTGCCGCCTGAATCTCGCCGTCCACGGACTCGAAGGCGATATTCGTCACGGTGGCAACATCAACAGCTACTACGACGACCCGCACAACGCGACGGGCGCGTTCGACTTTGTCCTGGCCAATCCCCCGTTCAACGTCAATGCCGTGGACAAGGAACGGCTGAAAGACATGGTCGGCGCGGGCAGACGCTTCCCCTTCGGTCTGCCGCGGACCGACAACGCCAATTACCTGTGGATTCAGCTTTTCTACTCGTCGTTGAATGCCAAGGGCCGCGCCGGCTTCGTCATGGCCAACTCGGCGTCGGACGCTCGCTCCTCCGAGCAAGAGTTGCGACAAAAGCTCATCGAAGCGAAAGCCGTGGACGTGATGGTCGCCGTCGGGCCGAACATGTTCTACACCGTCACGCTGCCATGCACACTGTGGTTTTTTGATCGGGGCAAGGCCAAGACGGCGCGAGGCAACACCGTCCTCTTCATCGATGCCCGCCACATTTACCGGCAAGTCGATCGGGCCCACCGCGATTGGACACCGGCGCAGATTGGCTTCATCGCCAATCTCGTGCGTCTGTATCGCGGCGAAGAACTTGACCTGACAGTCGGCGGCGATGAAGCCAAAACCAAACTGATCGAAGTCTTCGGCAAGAAACCGAAATTCACCGACGTGCCGGGCCTCTGCAAAGCCGCGACGCTCAAAGAAATCGAAGCGCAGGGCTGGTCGCTCAACCCCGGCCGCTATGTCGGCGTCGCGCCTGGCGAGGATGTGAGCGACGAAGACTTCAAGGCGCAATTTGAAACGCAGAACGAGGAACTGGAAACCCTCAACGCCCAGGCGCGCGAACTTGAAGCCACCATCGCCAAAAACGTCGCCGATATTCTCGCCGTATGAGCAAGCCTGTTCAACCCCCGCAATCGGAACTACCGCCGCAAGGCCAATTGCTCGTCTACGCTGCAGAAGACGGCAAGATAAAGATTGACGTGCGGCTGGAAAACGAAACCGTCTGGCTTACCCAGCAGCACATGGCGGAACTGTTCCAGACCACGCAACAGAACATCAGCCTGCATCTGCAGAACACGTACGACGAAGGTGAGCTGACGCGGACGGCAACTCACAAGGAATACTTGTCAGTTCAAAAGGAGGGTCGCCGCCAGGTCAAGCGGCGTCTGGATTTCTACAACCTCGACGCCATCATCTCCGTCGGCTACCGCGTCAAAAGTGCCGTCGCCACCCGTTTCCGTATCTGGGCCACCCAGCAATTGCGCGAATTCATCGTCAAGGGCTTCGTCCTCGATGACGAGCGCCTGAAAAATCCTGACTGCC
>JANOKK010000601.1:0-3325 GCA_031419255.1 Betaproteobacteria bacterium | reverse complement strand
ACCCCCGCCACGCGATAACTCCGGTCGGGTGTCGCGTTTCACTGACCTGGCCTATCTGGCGACCATCAAGGCCGTTGCTTTGAATGTCCTGCGGGGCGACTTGGCCGCCGCGCGCGCCGCCAGCGAACACTTTTTTGCCGTCGTGCCCGATCGCGCGAGGCAGGCACCACTGCGCTTCTGGATGGGCGTGATCGAACAACGAGCCGGCGCGTTGCCTGCCGCCATCGCACAGTTCGAACTTGCACTGCAATCCAACCGTCGTCACGCCCCGTGGTTGCGACAAGCCGCAGCGGCGCATTTCGAATTGAACGCGCTTGACCGGGCGGAGTACCTGTATCGCGAGGCGTTGCGATTCGATGGACGCGACGCGATGACCCATTACAACCTCGGCGTGTTGCTACAACGAAAGCACGATTGGCATGGCGCGCGCCGCGCATTTGAAACCGCACTCACGCATCGTCCGCCATTTGCCGAGGCGCTGGTGAATCTGGCCAATACATTGATCGAATTAGGCGAACTAGAGCGCGTTGAAGCGTGTTATCGGCAAGCGCTTGAAGTCAATCCACGCGAGGCACTGGCGCATCACGGCTTGGGTTTGTATCTCTTGCGAGGCGCAAAGACGGCGGAAGCTGCGCGTTGTTTTGCCTCCGCTGTCGAATGCCATCCCGGTCATGTCGATGCGTGGCTCGACCTCGCCGAATGTCACCACGTGGCCGGTGATGATGCGCGCGCCATAGCAGTGGTCGAGCATGTGCTCACCCTTGCAGCCACCGATTCGCCCGCACAGGCAAGCGCGCAATTCAAACGCGCGCAGTACCGGGGCGATCCGCTCAGCGGCATTCCGCACGCGATGGTGAAGCGGCTCTATGCGGGCATGGCCGGCACGTTTGATACGCATCTCACGGAGCGTCTCGGTTACCGTATTCCGGCGATGCTGATCGATGAATTGAACGAATGGTTGAATGCTTTTCAGACGCGATACTTGCGACGGCTGATCATTGCCGATCTTGGCTGCGGCACCGGACTGTTCGGCATTGAAGTTCGCCGTTTCGCGGCTCGCCTGGTCGGCGTGGATTTATCGGCCGCCATGCTCGACCGCGCACGCGAACGCGGCGGCTATGACGAATTGATCGAAAATGACCTACTGTCTTTTCTGGATGGTTCAAAGGAAGTGTTTGATCTCATTGTCGCCACCGATGTTTTCATTTATGTCGGGCGGCTCGATGAGCTTTTTGCGCGCGTGACGTTGCGGCTGTCCACCGGTGGCCGATTTGCGTTTTCGACCGAAGCGTTGCTTGTGGGTGACGCGGACTATCACTTCCAGCCGTCCGGCCGATTTGCCCATCAGCCGCGCTATATTGCGCGGCTTGCGGAGGAGTACGGTCTTGCCGTGGTCAAGCAAGTTGATTGTGATATTCGCACCGAGAATGGCCTGCCGCTTGCCGGCCAACTGACTATCCTCGAGGTCGCCGCTCGCGCTTGATGCCGGAAACGGCGGTTACAATATCGCCATGCGTCCCTCATTCGAAAGCAAGTTTTGCGCACCCGGCGATCTGCCCGCGCGCGTCGTGACATTGCCGCAGAAACGCGTGTTTACCAATGGCGTCTTCGACGTGTTGCATCGCGGCCATGTGACATACCTTTCGGAAGCGCGCGCGTTCGGCGCGTCATTGATCGTGGCGCTGAATTCGGACGCATCGGTGAGGCGCCTCGGCAAAGGCGATGATCGTCCGGTCAATACGCTTGAAGACCGCATGGCATTGATTGCGGCGCTCGAAAGTGTTGCCCTCGTCACCTGGTTTGACGACGACACGCCATTGCAGACGATTATTGGGCTGCGTCCGGACGTGCTGGTGAAAGGCGGCGATTGGCCACGCGATAAAATTGTTGGCGTGCATGAAGTGGAATCCTGGGGCGGCAGCGTGCATGCGATTCCCTTTCAATTTGAGCGCTCGACGACCTTGATGCTGGAAAAAATTCGGCGCGCGCAGCCGGCACCGTTGGAACAATCCGGCAAGTGAGAATGCGGTGTCCGATCTAATTGCGCGCCTTCAGTCTGTCGTCGGCAAATCGAACGTCATCATCGATACCGACGACGCCGCACCGTACCTCACCGACTGGCGCGGCAACTATCATGGGCGCGCCATCGCCATCGTACGCCCGGCCAGCACCGAAGAAGTCGCGGCCGCGGTTAAACTCTGTGCCGAAACGCAGACGCCTATCGTGCCGCAAGGCGGCAACACCGGCATGGTCGGCGGCGGCGTTCCCGATGCATCCGGTGGCGCGATCGTGCTGTCGCTTAAGCGCATGAACAAGATCCGCGCGGTGAATTTGGCCGACAACGCGATCACTGTTGAAGCCGGCTGCATTCTGCAAACGGTGCAAGACGTCGCGCGCGAAAATGATCGTCTCTTCCCACTCTCGCTGGCGGCCGAAGGTTCCTGCACCATCGGCGGCAATCTCTCGACCAACGCCGGCGGCACGGCAGTGCTGCGCTATGGCAACGCCCGCGATCTGGTGCTCGGCATTGAGGCGGTCACCGCCGAGGGCCGCATCTGGAATGGATTGAAGGCGCTCAGGAAGGACAACACCGGTTACGACCTGAAGCACCTGCTGATGGGTGCAGAGGGCACGCTGGGTATCATCACCGCCGCCGTCCTGAAACTTTATCCGCTGCCGCGCCAGACCTGCACCGCGATGGCCGCAGTGTCTACACCGGCGGCGGCGGTCGATCTGCTCACGCGCACTCAAGCGGCGATGGGTGATCGCCTCACTGGTTTTGAATTGATGTCGCGGGTCTGTCTCGATCATGTGGTCAAGTATTTTCCGGTGACGGTCGAGCCATTTTCCGCACAGCACGCATGGCAAGTGCTGATCGAATTGACCGATACACAGCCGGGATGCACACTGCAGGATCAATTCGCTGAAGCGCTGGCCCCCGCGTTCGAGCAAGGCACCGTGCTGGACGCGGTGATCGCGTCGAGCGAATCGCAGGCACGCGCGATGTGGGAGATTCGCGAGAATATTCCACACGCCGAAAAGAGTCGCGGCAAGAGCGTCAAGCACGATATCTCGGTGCCGATTTCGCGCATCGCCGAATTCATCGCGGCGGGTGACTCTGCATTGCAGGCTGCTTTTCCGGCGGCAGAAGTGATTTGCTTTGGCCATATCGGCGACGGCAATCTGCATTACAACCTGAGTTTTCCCGGTGCCGTCGATGCAACAAATCCGACGCCGGAACAATCGCGCGAGGCGAATCGAATCGTCTATGCGTTGCTCGATAATTTGCATGGTTCGATCAGTGCGGAACATGGCCTCGGCCAAT
>JANOKK010000600.1:0-2775 GCA_031419255.1 Betaproteobacteria bacterium | reverse complement strand
CAACGCTGCTTGTAGAGCGCGCAGATGGTCAGCGCGGGCAGCGTCAGGTTGTTGGTGAGAAATTCGAAGGTTTTGCCGGTGTCTTCGTCGAAATAGGCCACGCGCCGCAGGATGTCCGGATAACGCTGGCAAGAGACTGCGCCGGTGAGCCGCACCTGATGATCGCTGATGAGGCCGGTGAGGGTATTGACCGCCGTGCGCCGCACGGTTTGGCATTGCAGGTTGTCCTTGGCGCGGGTGACGAAGAAGGCGCGGGACGTATGCAGCCGAAACAGTCTGGCGAAATCGACGTAAGCCTTGTCCATGACGTAGTACGCGCCGGCCTCGATCCAGCCTTGCGCCAAGAGTTGGTCGAGCACCCGGACATCGGCCATCTTGCCGTCGCTGATATGAATGAAACTCGGGATCGATCCGCGCAGATCGATCAGCGTGTGCAGCTTGATCGCGGCCTTGGTGGAGCGAAACGGTGCCCAGGCAAACAGCGACAGGCAAAGATCGATCGTGGTCGAATCCAGTGCATAGACCGTGGCCCCCATCAAGGCCTTGAATTCGGTGCCCAGCGAATCGTTCGCATACAGCGGGCGCGCAATCCCGATCAAGTGCCGCGCCAGATCGGCGAACACCGCCCAAGGTCGTGTGCCATTGGCGTTCGCCAGTGTGTTGCGCGAGATCGTCTTGCAGCGAAAACCCATGCGATAAAGGTGCTTGCCGTGCGCCCGCAGATTGATTTCGATATCGCGCAGCGACTCGCGCCCGGTCAGTTGCGCAAAACTCATCGCGAGAAACTGATCGAGGCAACTGAACTCCTTGACTTTGTGCTGCGCGCGGCGCTGTTCCACCATCCGCGAAAATGCCTTCAACGGAAGATGCTGTACAACTTGGGCAAAAACCAGTTGGCTCTCTCGCATGCCATCCCTCGAGGACGAATAAAGGTCTCCGAGAATGGGCCAATGCCAACCCAAAATCGACATCGTGGACAAAAAAATGACCCAATATCGATAAACAAATCATCAACTTACACCGAACTTTCGAGGAAACGTTGGGACACTAGTGGTCTCTTCTGCCAAAACTCCAGCACTGGTGGGCGTTTCGGGGCATTTTGCACTCAAACACCCCGCCAAATGGCGATCTGCGTTTTCTAAACATTCCGTACACGTGGCATTCCGGCATTGGTGCAATCGGTGGAATGTTGCGCCGGCGGGAAATTGCCTCGTGTTGGCGCAATCGCCCCCATGTGCGAAGCCCCTGTTCCTCGGCCTGGCCGGGCGCGCGGGTGCTCGGCGGTAATGACGTGCCGCTCAGCGCCCTGCCTGGTCAGCCAATTCCGTGACGCGTTTGGCGACTTCACGCTTGGATTGCCGCAGTAATCCGATCTCGGACTCGGTCAGCGCTCGGGGTGTTGAGGAGGTAACGTGCTTCAGACTCTGTAAGGCAGTCGAATTCGAATCCGAAGCGCTGGTGCCACCCGTTTTCAAGCTCTTTTTCATCTTAGTAGGGCGGACTCGTCCGCCATTTCGGTGGAGATTGGCGGACAAGTCCGCCCTACGTCTCTGTCGAAGCCAAATCCGAAGCGCCGGTGCTGGGGTGCCATCATTTCGTTTCCGTGATCCGGTTAGCATCAATGGTACGACGTGCCTGTTCAAGTTCCTTCGTCGGCCGGTTTGTTCGCGTCTGCCAGTACGGTGGGCATGCTTTCAAGCATGTCTGGAAGGGCTTTGGAAACCGTCTCCCACACTACGTCGAGGTTAATATCAAAGTAGCCATGTGCAAGTCGATTCCGCATCCCCTTCATGCTCGACCACGGCAATGCAGGATGCCGGTTCAAAAATTCGCTGTGGCTTTGAATCAGCTTTGTTGCCGCTTCGCCAATAATAAGTAGGCTTAGGATGACGGCTTGTTGAGTGCGTCTATCGGCAACAAAATCCTCTTTGCTTTGGCCTTCAACAAAGGCGCCTGCATCTGTTGCGGCCTGCCGGGTATGTTCCAGATAGTCCGGCAACCGGTTCTCTTTCATATTGGTCGGGCCTCGGCAAGTACCAGATCACGAACTTTCAATGGTAGATCGCCGGGCGTGACGACATCGACGGGCACCCCAAGCAACTTCTCCAGTTCAAGTTGCAGTCCGCCAAGGTCAAACAACGTGGCTCCGGGCAACGCGTCTACCAGCAAATCCAGGTCGCTGCCATCGTGGTCCGTTCCGTGAAGGACTGATCCAAAAACACGCGGGTTTTCGGTATGAAAACGGTTGGCTGCCGTGCGCACATCTTCAAATTTTTCTGCCAGTGCGGTCGAGGGTTTCATTTCGGTTCTTTGTCAGGTTTCTTGTAGTGACGTGATCATTTTGTAAATTTGATGGATCGAGAAATTCGTGCCTTGGTCATTCCCCCGCCTTTGATATCGCAATCATACGCAATCCGTCAAATTATTTCGTGCGGGGCGTCCATCCGCGTGTTTGCATCCGCGAACTATTCATCAACTTCCGCGGCATCCGGGCCAGTTTGGTTCGATCCCATTCAATTGCGCCGGTGACTGGTACCGCATCCGCGATCACTTATGCGCGTTTGCGTATTGTCAGATCTTCTCCAAAGCCGATATTAATGAGCGGCAGCGATTCGGCAACGCGTGGATGTCGTGTCCGAGAAATCCTCTCTCCGCCCTCCTTTTTCCATTTCTCATTCAAGGGTACTGTCATCCCCGGATCGAGTCCGGGGCAGGCACTGAGCGCCGCGATGGATCTCGTCATGACATGATCCTTCCCCCTGATCAAGTCTGGGG
>JANOKK010000599.1:0-7078 GCA_031419255.1 Betaproteobacteria bacterium | reverse complement strand
CGCCTGCAACTCGATTACGTCGATCTGGTGTATTGCCATAGACCGGATGCGAATACGCCGCTGGAAGAAACCGTTTACGCAATGCACGACATCATTTCGCGGGGCAAGGCGCTCTATTGGGGAACCTCAGAATGGAGTGCGACCGACATCATGGGGGCCTGGCATATTGCGGATAAACACCACCTGCACAAACCGATAGTCGAGCAACCTGAGTACAACTTGTTTCACCGCAAAAAAATCGAGCAGGAATACGCGCGGCTCTACAACGAGATCGGCCTCGGCACCACCACCTGGAGCCCGCTTGCATCGGGGCTGCTATCGGGCAAATATGCGAATGGCATTCCCGCCGATAGCCGCGGTACCTTGAAGAACATGGCGTGGATGAAAGAGCAATTGCTCGATGCCGAGAAAAATGCGATTGTCGGCAAATTGGCGTTGGTCGCGAAAGATCTCGATTGCACCACCGCGCAATTGGCGATCGCCTGGTGCGTGAAAAATCCACGCGTCTCGACCGTGATTACCGGTGCCTCGCGCGTTTCGCAAGTGACCGAAAATATGAAGGCCATGGACGTGGTCGCGAAACTCACGCCGGAAGTCATGACGCGGATTCACGATATGGTCGGCGGCAATCACGATTGATGGTGCGCGGATGGAGATGAAAAAAGTCAGTGCCGCGAATATTCGCGCGATCGGTTACGACGACAAGCGCCGCGTATTGGTCGTTGAATTGTCGTCCGGCACGTTTGAGTACGCCAATGTATCGAGTGAAGTCTGGCGGCGGTTTTCCACCGCATCGTCGATAGGTAGTTTCTTCAAAGACACTATCGATGAGGATTACCAGAAGCGGCGCATCAAATAGCAAAGGCTAGCATTGGTGGGACGTTCAGGGCGAAAGCAGCCGGAAAAGCCCGCCAATCCTGGAGTTTTGTTTATGGAAAAGCGGTATTGAACCTGTGTCGAACGGTGTTGCGGGTAGTTTGATTTCCCGGGCGGGTTGAATTTCGCCGCGCTGCCGAATCCCGCCGCAGCTTTCCCTAAGGCAACACCGCTCCCGACCTGGCCTTCGCCGCGGACACATCCGCACCGATGATCGCGCCGCTCGCGTCGAGGTCGAAGCGGAAGTTGGTCGCGTCCACCGTCGGCGATTGCCGCGCCTTGACGGCGGCGATATCGACCGCATTCACGCTCCGTGAATTCGACACATCGCCCACCAGGAAGCCCACCGGCGCGCTGAAATCGGCGCCGCCGACGCCGCCAACGCCGTTCAGATTTACCATCACGCGCGTGTTGTCGGGAACCCCGGTGAGCGTGACGATCACTTCGTTGGCGTTGTTCGGGTTCACGGTCGCCGTCGCGGCGCCGACACTCGCGCTGGCGGTGCCGGCCTGCGTCACGGGCATGTTGAACGCGAACACGATGCGGTGCCCCGCACCGATCATGCGCGGCTCCACGGTCACATTTTCGGCGAGCGGCTCGGTGTGGGCGACCGGGATATCCCGGTCGATCCCGCTGTGCCGCTTGCGCGAGGCAACATCGGAAAGCGCGAACGGCGCGGCGTTGAATGTGGCGGTGATGGTTCTGACAAAATCCATCGTTACCGTGCAAGCGCCGCTGCCCGCGCAGCCACCGCCGCTCCAGCCGGCGAAGATCGATCCCGAATCGGCCGTGGCGGCGAGCGTGACCAGCGTGTTGTGCGGGAAGGTCTCCGCGCAGTCGATGCCGCAACCGATGCCGGTGCCGGCGACGCCGCCGCCGCCGGTACCGTTGCGCACCACGGTCAAGGTCTTGCCGGCCGGGCCGAGGTTATCGAGTTGCCCGCGGATTTCGCCGCCGCCGTTGGCCGCCGTCTGCAGGTTCACGTACCAGAGGCCGTTGACGATGTCGGCCTCCATCAGTGGGTCGTAACTCACCACGTTGGTGATCGGGCTCGCCGTGCCGATGGTATGCACGACCCCGGTTGCGGTGCCGCGCGCCGCGGCGCCGTGCAAATGGGCAGCGGCGAGCGCGCCGGTCATGCCGCTGAAGGTCAGATTGAGCGTGATGGTCTTGGCGACAAGGTTGACCGTGGCGGTGCCGGCACCGGTGCCGGTGACGCCGAGCGGCGGTGTTTCCTGCGCGCCCTCGAGGATCACATTGAAGACGACCAGTGCAACGAAACTCGCGGTTACGCCGCATGGCGCGGTGATCGGGCCGGTGGTGTAGGTGGTGCCCGCCAAGGCGCCGCCGCAGCCGGTGACGACCGCGACATGATTGCTGTTCGGCGTGACGGTGAAGGTGGTGGTTTGCCCGTGATCGACCGTTTGCGAAGGCGGGCCGATGGTGCCGTTGGCACCGGCGATGGCGGTGACGGCGTAGGTGTTCAACGCGAAATTCGCGGCGACGCCGGTGCCGGCACCGAGCGCGAAAGTGCAAGTGGAGTTGGTGTTGACGCCGCCATTGCAGGTCACGCCCGCCCAGTTGACGAACATGTTGTTGGCATCCGCTGTCGCCGTCAGCGTCATCGATGTGCCGTTGGCGAACGAGGCGGTGCAGGTGGAGCCGCAGGTGATCCCCGCCGGGTTGGACAAGACGTTGCCGGCGGAAGAACCGCCCTTGGTTACGGTGAGGGCCCATACCGGTGCGGTGGTCGACGTGAAGGTGCCGGCCACGCCGCCGATGGTGAGCGTGGTGGTCACGCCGGTGTTGGGCACGGCCGATGACGTGTGGCGCACGCACACCGTGCCGCCGGGGGCGATGGTGGCGGCGGTGGTGGTGAAACCGCCGACCGCGCAGCCGAGCGAATATTCGCCATTGGCCACCGAGATCGTCGCGAGCAGGTTGATGCTGGTGACAGTAATCGTGTCGGAGGTGCGCAGGCTTGAGTTGGGCACATTCGATTGCGCGGCAAAGGAGAATGGATCGGGCGTGGTGTCGGCGGCGGCAACGGTGTGCGGGAATGCGGCCGAGACCGATGCAAGGTTTGGCCCGTCGCCGGCGTATTCAGCCGTGATCGATCGTGCACCCAGCGGCAATGCGGCGGTGTTGCACTGGGCCGCACCGCCCGCGAGCGCGACCGCGCCGCAACCGGCGATGACCGAGGCGCCATCCTTGAACGCGACGTTGCCGCTCGGCGATGCGCCGGTCACGCTGGCGGTGAAGCTGACCGCAACACCTTGCAACGACGTCGCCGCGCCGCTGACGATGATGGTACTTGGGCTCTTCGGCGTGACCGCCGACGATGCCGTCGAGAGCGTACCGCTGCCGACCGCGTTGCGCGCCCTGACGGTGCAGGTGGTGGGCGTACCGTTGGCGATCCCCGTCACCGTGATCGGTGACGCCGCGCCGACCAGGCTGATCGCCCCGCAGGTGGCGGTGTAGTCGAGGATCAATGACCCGCCGTCGGAGGCCGGTGGCGTGAACGAGAGCGTGATCTGCGCATTGCCCGCCGCCGCGATGGTAATCGCCGGCGCGCCGGGCACGGTGGGCGGCGGCGGTGTGGTGAAGGTGAAAATGGTATTCGGCCAGATCGGATTCTGCGGTACCGCTTGTTCCTTGACGCGATTGACCGTAAGCGTGTAATTGGTGTTCGAGGCAAGCGTAGAGGTGGTCAAAACCACTTCGCTCAAGTCCGTGCCTTGCACTGCGGCGCTCACCGTCGCGCCGCCGCTCAACGCATAGTTGGTCGGCACATTGGCGCTGCCGGCTTCGACTGCGCGATTGAACTTCAATCTCAGACTGGTCAACGACAGACGCGTCGCGCTGGCCACATCGTAGGCGTAGTTGACCCACTGGCTGTACAGATCGAGGATGCGTTGATCGGGCACGTTGCGCGCCAGCGGCGGCATCTTGTCGAAATTATTGGTGCTGCCATCGCGCTCGTGAATGCTTGAATTGGCGATGTTGCGCCGTACCAGGCCATCATTTCCGTTGTTGGCAACAATCGGAATGCGCCCGGCACCCACCGGGCTCAGGATCGGCGTATCGAATCGCATGTCGAACAGCGGCCCGTCCGCGTTGAAAGGCCGCGTTCCGGACGGTCGATGGCAATGCGAGCAATTGGCGTCCTGATAGGATTTGACGCGGTGTTCCATGGTGGCGCTCGTATCCATCACATCGGCCATGCCGGCATAAACGCTCGGCGGGTCGGCAATCGACTGATTGAACATCCCGAGGTGGTTCCAGGTGTGCAACTGATTGTCGGTTCGCCCCGTCGCGGGGTAGGTGTAGTTGCTGTTTTGCTGCGCGGTCTTTACGCCCAGCACCATACCGGCGTCGTTGTTGTGGCACAGCACGCATTGGGCCGGGCTGGGATAGAGCCACACCTGCGAGCGCGGGGTGTTGTTGGCCTGGGTGATGGTGACCGTTTCGTTTTGCGTCACGCTGACGATATCGGCATCGGTATTGTCCAAGCGCCATTTGTAGGTCGCGCCGCGGATGCCGCCATTGGAGAGCCGCACCAGAATGCGCGTTTCGAGGCGGCGCACTGGATTGGCCGCGCCCGCGCGTTCATCGACCACCAGATCGAAATTTTTCACGAACACCGTGCCGTTGGGGAAAGACCACGCCCCGGTGGTGGCAAAACCGATGGTCGGCGAGCCGGTTGCGCCGCCATAGGGCAAGCCGATATAGCGCGATTTCAGCGATCCGTCCGTCCACAACGATGAACCGGTGCTGTAGGGGATCAGCCCCGCATGCGGTGTACGCGAGACCAGGTTCGAGTAGGTGCCGGTTTGCGAAAGCAGCGCCGGCAGACTGCCGGCGGTCGTGGAAGGCACCAGTGCATCGAGGTATGCGCCGATGTTGGCCCGGCTGTCCAGCCCGGCGGGTAGCATCGCATGCGCAGGGTTGCCGGTGTCGGCGACGGCTAGCGCCACAAGGCAAGCGGCCAGTCGCGCGCTACGCCTTACGGTGATTGACGCGTTTGCCATAGCGTGGGTGATTGCGTAGGTCAAGATCGCTTTCTGACGCGAAGTGTGAATGGGTTGTTGCGCGGCGCGCCGAGCGCTGACATTTCCGGCGCAGCCGCAATCGGCACCATGCCGGGCAAAAAAACCCATGCCAGGATCGCACCGACATCGCCAATTTACAGGGAATTCATGGCGAGGGTCGTGCGCAACCGCACATTGTGTGGCGGTTCGGTGGAGTTTTGCCTGTGCCAGAATGTTTGCCTCGCGTTTTGTCAACCCGGAGAGCGCGTGTTCCGCGTCACCCTTTCGCGCGCGCCATCGGCATCGATACATCCATCGTGACCGTTTTGCGCACGCTCAGCGCGACCGCAACCGCTTCAATTCTCTTCAACGGCGCACTCTCGTACATCGTCGCTTCATAGCGCTGGATTTGCTGCTCCTTGAGATTCAGCGACTCGGCCAATTCCCTTTGCGTGAGATGCCGCGCGATGCGCGCCTTGATCAGGCCTTCGGCGAGTTGCGCGATCGAATCGAACTCGAACCGCGTCTCCTTGCCTTCGCGCAATTTTTCGTAGGCCGCAATCTCTTCGCGCAACTCGTCCGCTTGGCTCTGTAGCCTATCGCGCGCCGCTTTGCGCAGCAAGGGATGCAGCTTTTTGTGTTGCGTTGCCGCTGCGGCGAGCGCCGATTGGAAGCGCACGAGCTCCGTCTTGGTAATCAGATATTGCCGTTCGTTGGTGATCATTTGAATTTCCTTGAGGAGCCTTTGATTAAGTCGCTTTCGTAAAGATTGAGTTGAGACGGGGGCATATGCAAGGCGTGCGACGAAGATGCGTTGCTTGCGCTACCGCACGAGGCGCACAACGCCGCTAATGTTGTGTTGAAGAAAGGTCAATGTCGCCGATTAAGGGCGCTGAAAGGGAACTTCTATTCACCTCAACATTTCGTCATTCCGGCGAACAATCACAAGGGTTGCGCCGGGATGACGGGTTTTTAGAAGTACCCTGAACGGAAAACGAAAGCACTGGTGCGGCGTGTGGGGCGAAATCCCGGGTGACTGACGATGCATTCCATCAACCATTTGGAAAGGCCGTTGCCGCGATGCGCGGGCAATACGAACACGTCGCCGAGATAGGCGAACGTTGCATGGTTGTGGGTACCCGACTCGATCGTTTGGGTTACGATGTCTTTTCCCAATCCTCAATCATCAGGTCGGGAACACGACTAAACTCGCGAACGTTATGCGTGACCAGAATCAAATCGCGCGCTCTAGCCTGCCCCGCAATCAATACATCGTAGGGGCCAATAGGCCTGCCCTTCGCCGCGAGCAATGCGCGGATTTCAGCCGATGCGCGAGCGTCCTCTTTGTCGAACGCCAAAACCTCAAGCGCGATTCCATCGACGAGCGCCACATTGGGCGCAACGCGCGCGCTTTTGAACGCGCCGAAGAACAACTCGTGCATGACCAACGACGAAAGCAAAATGTCGTGCGGGTTGTGGGCGCGCACGCGTCGCGCGATGGCAGCTTTCGCGCGCGTTTTAGCGCTCAGCAGCGCGATGATCGCATTGGTGTCGAGCAAGTAGCGCGACATCTAGGGAAACATCTTGTCCAGCTTTGTGCGAATCTGCGGCACGACTTCTTCCAGCGCGGCGCGGGCGGCATCCGCGTCAAGCTGCCCTTGCAGAGTATCCAACCAAGCCCACGAATCGGCGACCGGCTCCAGGATGAGTGCGTTACCGTGTTTGCGGATGCGCACCTCATCGGACGCCAGGCGATACTCCTTTGGCAAACGCACCGCTTGAGACCGGCCGGACCAGAATATTTTTGCGGTATCCACGATAAAGTCTCAAGAAAAGATATGACAAAAGAATATCTTCTTTGACTCGATATGGCAAGAGCACGTGCAGAACCAACCGCCAACCGGGGTCACGCCCTTGTCCGTTGTTCGGCGGCGAGTCGCACGCTGAACTCATTCCCGAAGCGCTGAACGGCAGCAATCAGATGGAATTATTCGTCTATGACAATCCGAACAATGAACAGGCGGTGCTGGTGGCACGCCTCGACAATCTCGGCAAGGGCGCAGGGCGCGCGGCGTTGCAGAATGCGGCGCTGATGCTGGGGCTACAGTAGGCGCCTCGTTGCCTGAGCACATTCAGACGTAGATCGCCACTCGGCGCGGCTTTCCGGGCAC
>JANOKK010000598.1:0-1441 GCA_031419255.1 Betaproteobacteria bacterium | reverse complement strand
CAGCCCGCATATCATCAGCTTGAGCGGTACTGGTGCCGCCGTCGCGGTGCCGGGCATCGGCCTGCCCGCGACCACGTTGAACCTCGGCAACGTCCCCATTGGCTCGGCGGGTACGCAAAGCATTACGATCACCAACACCGGCCTTGCCACCCTTAACCTCACCTCGATCACGGTGACCGGATCCGGATTTGTGCGCGGCACGCCGGCCACCGGTACACCCCCCAACTGCGGCGCGTCAGTGGCACCATCGGGTCAATGCCAGATTGCGATCACCTTTACGGCGAGCGCAGTGGGGGCCGCCACCGGCCAGATCAACATCGTGCACAACGCGACCGGCAGTCCCACACTGATTGCGCTCACCGCGACCGCGACTCCGCTGCCCACACCGGGCATCAGCGCGCCCGGCTCAATTGCCTTCGGCGACCAGATCATCGCCAGCAGTGGCACGCAAGCCCTCACCATCACCAACCCCGGCACGGCGACGCTGAATGTCAGCGCCATCACGCTCACCGGCACCGACGCCGCGAGCTACACGACCGCCGGCACCTGTACCAGCATCAATGCCGGCGCGAGCTGCGCGCTCACCATCACCTTCTCGCCCACCACGGTCGGTGCGAAGAGCGCACAGATCACGATCACCTCGAATGCCAACGGCCAGCCCAGTGTCACCGTCAATCTCACCGGCAACGGCATCCTGGCGCCACGGCCGATCGTGGAACTCTCGGTGACCACGATCGGCTATGGCAACAACATCTTTGGTGGCGCGACGTCGAGCCAGAACGTGACGCTCAGAAATGCAGGCGGTGTCGCACTGGCGATTCAAAGCGTCAACACCGTCGGCGACTTCGTACTCGCCAACGGTTGTCCCGCGAGTCTCGCCAGCACCGCGAGTTGCGTGATCAGCATCCAGTTCAGTCCGCTCGGTGTCGGAGGCCGCAGCGGTGAACTGGTACTCAATTCCAACGCCACCGGCAGTCCGCACCGTATCCCGCTGTCGGGGACGGGGTGCCGGTGGTTCAGTCAGGCAACGAGTCGGTTCTTTCTGACGACATGTAGCAACTAGGCAAACCCCAGCATTGGCGGGGCTCGCAGGCCTAAAACGTGCCAGAGACCTCGCCAGTGCTTGACTTTGATGGTATGCCGGCGATTTAACCGCTGGACAATTTCTTCAGAATGGTGAAGCACATGTCAACAATGCACACGATGGGGAAATCTCTTCTTGCAACGATTGGCACGTTGTTCATTGCCGCCTTCGCCACTGGCAGCCATGCCTCGATAGTGTCGGCGGGTGCCAACCACAGTTGCGCGGTGGTCAACGGCGGGGTGAAGTGCTGGGGCAATGGCTTCAACGGCCAGCTGGGCAATAACAACGCCAATCAAAGCCCCGTCCCGATACAGACGATTGCCGCAGGCAGCAATGTCACAGCAGTGGCGGCGGGTC
>JANOKK010000597.1:0-6033 GCA_031419255.1 Betaproteobacteria bacterium | reverse complement strand
GTAATCATCGCGGTCATCATGGCGCTGTCGGCGTGGGGTTCGCAACGCTATCAGGTGCTGATCGCCGCCTCGCCGACATTGGCGTTGTGGTCGCTTGGATTTTATTTTGTCGCCGCAGTCAGTTTGCTGGGCCTCGCGCATTTGCGTCTGCCGCGACCCTCCTTGCATTTGACCGCACAGGTCGCCATCGATGTCGTCTGTATCACATTGCTGATGCACGCTGCGGGCGGCATCAAAAGCGGCATCGGCTTATTGCTGCTGGTGACGCTCGCCGCCTCGGGGCTGGTGGCGCGTGGGAGGATCGCCTATTTTCACGCCGCCATTGCAGCACTCGCGGTGTTGCTCGAACAATCGTGGCAGTTCCTTTCTCTTGATACCGCTCCCACCGATTTTCTGCAGGCGGGGCTACTTGCCGGAAGTTTTTTCCTCATCGCCGGCCTTGGCTACACGCTGGCGAAATATGCGCGCGGCGCGGAAAAAATTGCTGAAGAGCGCGGTGTGGATTTGGCCAACCTTGCACAGATCAACGAGCTCGTGATTCGCGATATGCAGGATGGTTTTGTCGTTGTCGACGAGCGAGGCCTGATACGCCAGCACAATCCGCAAAGCGAGGCGCTGATTGGCGGATTGAAGCTCGCAGGGCAACGCGCACTCGCAGAAGCTTCGCCCGCATTGGCAATCCAGCTCGAACAATGGCGGCGCGATCCGCAGCACAGTTTTTCGATGATGCGCGATGCGAAGACGCAAAAAGAATATCAATTGCGATTTATCGCCATCGGCGATGCACGGCCGGCACCGACGGTGATATTCATCGAAGATGCGAGCCGCATTCGCGCCCAGGCGCAGCAGATGAAGCTGGTGGCGCTCGGTCGGCTTACGGCGAGTATTGCTCACGAAATCAGGAATCCGCTTTCGAGCATCAATCATGCCGCCGAACTACTTGCCGAAGATAGCGAGCAAAGTGCGCGCCGCGTTGAAGACCTGCGCCTGCTCACCATCATCCGCGACAACGCGCACCGTCTGGATCGAATGGTTGAAGAAGTGCTTTACCTGAACCGCCGCGACCGTGCGCATCCAGAGCCGATCGATGCGGGGCCGTATCTTGAACGATTCGTACAGGATTTTTGCGCCAACGAAAAATTCAACGCAGAGTCGATCGATTTGACGATCAAATCTCGCCTGCGGCCGTTCTTCGATCGCAGCCACCTCGATCAGGTGCTGTGGAATCTGGTGCGTAACGCCCGCCACCACGGCAGCGGCAAACCCGGCGCAATCACTATTTCACTCAAGCCCGGCACGCTTGCCGAAAGCCTAGTGCTCGATGTGACCGACGACGGTGCCGGTGTTTCACAGGAAGCGTTGCAACATTTGTTCGAGCCATTTTTCACCACCGATTCTAGGGGTACCGGGCTGGGGTTGTATATTGCGAGGGAACTCGCCGATGTCAATGGCGCGCGGCTTGAATGTATTGTTGAGGGAAGGCCTCCCGACGCGGGCGCCTGTTTTCGATTGACCATGACGGGAATTCAACCAAAACCATGACGGCCAAACATGTATTGATCGTCGACGACGAAGCCGACATCCGCGAGCTCCTGGTGCTCACGCTGATGCGCATGGGCGTGGAGGCTGTCGCCGCGCGCAATTGCGAGGAGGCGTACACGCGCCTGAACGAGCGGCCTTTCGATTTATGCCTTACCGACATGCGTCTACCCGACGGCGATGGTCTGGCCGTACTTGCGCACATCGCGGCGAATTACGGCAACACGCCAGTGGCGGTGATCACCGCTTACGGCAGCACCGACAATGCGGTTTCAGCGTTGAAGGCGGGTGCGTTCGATTACATTTCCAAGCCGATCCAGTTGAAACAGCTTCGCGACGTGATCACCTCGGCGTTGAATCTGCCAAAGTCGATCGCGGATCGCGGTGAACGCGGGCGCCGCGGCGCGGGTGCGGATCGCGCGGGCGCTAGTGGATCCGGTGTCAGTGTTGCAAGCGGAGGCAGCGCAACAAACGTCGGCGGGGCCGAGCCGCGCCTGTTAGGTGAATCCGCGCCGATCCAGCGTGCCCGCGACATGATTGCGAAACTTGCGCGTAGCCAGGCACCCGTGCATATCGCGGGCGAATCCGGCACCGGCAAGGAAGTTGCCGCGCGCTTGATTCATTCCGGTTCCGCGCGCCGCGAGGCACCGTTCGTGGCCGTCAATTGCGGCGCGATTCCGGAAAATCTCATGGAGAGCGAATTTTTCGGCTATCGAAAAGGCGCGTTCACGGGAGCGGACGCGGATAAGGAAGGCTTCCTGCACGCGGCCGGTGGCGGCACGCTGTTTCTCGACGAAGTCGGCGACCTGCCGTTGCCGATGCAGGTGAAATTATTGCGCGTGATCCAGGAAAAAAAGGTCCGCAAAGTCGGCGATACCGCCGAAGTTGCGGTCGACTTTCGCATCATTTCGGCCACTCACAAAAATCTCGCGGAAAAAGTTGCCGCCGGCGAATTCCGGCAGGATTTGTTTTATCGCTTAAATGTGATTGAGTTGAAAATGCCGGGCCTGCGGGAAATTCCGGAAGATATCCCGTTGATGGTCAAGCTCGTGCTGGAACGCATCGCGCAGCTTTCCGGCGCCGAACAACCCGGCCTCGGCGAAGACGCGTTGCAGGCATTGAAAGGCTACGACTATCCCGGCAACGTGCGCGAACTTGAAAATATTCTCGAGCGCGCGATGGCGCTATGCGATGGCAAACTGATTCGCGCGGCCGACCTCTATCTCACTGAAGAGGGTGCCGCTTCCGGATCTGCGGCGGCGTTGTCCGGCGAACGCACCATTCCGCTACACGAATATCTTGATCGCATCGAGCGCGAACAAATTCAGAAGGCGCTGGAACTTACGCGCTTCAACAAGACGGCAGCGGCGAAGGTGCTGGGGATTACGTTTCGCAGTTTGCGGTACCGGTTGGATCGGTTGGGGATTGAGTGAGTTGCAGGCACACCATACGAGCGGCCTTCGTGCTATTTTTGCCGGTTCAAATTCCTGCTTCAATCAGATGGTAAATAATAAGTCTCAAGCGCTGGCGGGCCTCAACAGAGCAAAACGCCTGAAACGCCGCACCAGTGATAGGGTTTGATATCTCGATAAATTGAGTTTTGAACTGCAACCGCAGTGAGTGGGATAATTGTTGGATGAAAAATCTCTTTCAAATTTCCCCCGGAAAACTCACGTTGCCGCAGCTCCGCACTGCGCGCGATGGCCATCATCGATTCGAGCTCGACGCTAGCGCATGGAGCGAGATTAACGCTGGTGCCGAAACGGTGGCGCGCATCGTTGCCAAGGGCGAGCCAGCCTATGGCATCAATACTGGATTCGGCAAACTCGCCAACACGCACATTCCGACGCATCAACTCGAAGCGCTGCAACGCAATCTGGTGCTCTCGCACAGCGCAGGTGTGGGCAGGCCGCTCGCCGATGAAGTGGTGCGGCTGATTCTGATATTGAAAGTTGCGAGCCTTGCGCGCGGACGTTCGGGTGTTCGCCCGGTAATTGTGGAATCGCTGTTGCGGTTGTTGAATGCGGACGTGTATCCGGTCATTCCGGCCAAAGGATCCGTCGGTGCGTCGGGCGATCTTGCGCCGCTTGCGCATTTGTCGGCGTTGCTGTTGGGCTTGGGCGAGGCGCGCGTTGGCGGAAAGCGATTGGCCGCGCATGAGGCATTGATCGCCGCCGGACTCTCACCGCTCACGTTGGCGCCCAAGGGAGGGCTCGCGCTGCTGAATGGCACGCAGGTTTCCACGGCGCTTGCAATTCATGGCCTGTTTCAAATTGAAAATGTATTCTCAGCCGCAATGGTGGCGGGCGCCATGAGTGTCGATGCGGCGATGGGCAGCGATACGCCGTTTGATGCGCGTATTCATCAATTGCGTGGGCAGCCGGGGCAGATTCAAACGGCGGCGATTTACCGTTCGCTGCTCGACGGCAGCAAAATCCGCGAATCGCACCTCGTGGGCGACGACAAGGTGCAGGATCCGTATTCGCTGCGCTGTCAACCACAAGTGATGGGTGCGTGCCTCGATGTCATCCGCAATGCAGCTGACACATTGGAAATCGAAGCCAATGGTGTTACCGACAATCCACTGGTGTTTCCCGATAGCGGCGACGTGCTTTCCGGCGGGAATTTTCATGCCGAGCCGGTCGCGATCGCCGCCGATATTCTCGCGATCGCGGTTGCCGAAGTTGGCGCACTGTCCGAGCGGCGCACGGCGTTGTTGGTAGACCCGGGGTTGTCGGGTTTGCCACCGTTTCTGGTGAACGACAGCGGCCTCAATTCTGGCTACATGATGGCGCAAGTGACGGCGGCTGCACTCGCCAGCGAAAACAAATCGCTCGCGCATCCGGCCTCGGTGGATTCACTGCCGACGTCGGCAAATCAGGAAGACCACGTCAGCATGGCGACCTTCGCCGCGCGCCGTCTCACTGAGATGGCGGAAAATACTACTGGTGTCGTGGCGATCGAATTGCTTGCTGCCGCGCAGGGCATCGATTTGCGGTTGCCGCTGAAAACCTCGCCGGCGCTGCAGCGCGCCTACGCGCACATTCGCGCGAAGGTGCCGTTCTACGATCACGACCGTCTGCTCGCACCCGACATCGAAGCGGCATCCGAACTCATTCGGCACGGCGCCTTCAATGCGATGGTGGATGGGCTGTTTGCAAGGACAGTCGAATGACGATCACGCGGCTGTTCGCCAGCGAGGCGCTGCTGCCGGAGGGATGGCGAAAAAATGTGCGCATCGACATTGAAGGTGGCTTGATCACATCGGTTATCAGCGGCACCAGTGCCGACGGCAGCGAGCGCGTCGCCGGGCCGTTGATTCCCGGCATGTGCAATGTGCATTCGCATGCGTTCCAGCGCGCGATGGCGGGATTGACTGAACACTCCGGCCCGGGCGGCGACAATTTCTGGGCGTGGCGAGAATTAATGTACAAATTTCTCGCGCGCATTGCGCCGGAAGACAACGAAGCGATCGCGACACAGCTCTACATCGAAATGCTGAAAGCGGGCTACACCAGCGTGGTCGAATTTCACTACCTCCACCGCGACGAAAAAGGTGCCGAATACGCGAGGCCGATCGAGATGGCGGAACGCGTCATGGCGGCGGCCAACACGACGCGAATCGGGCTGACATTGTTGCCGGTGTTCTACGCCCACGCGACCTTTGGCGGGTCAGCGCCGAATGCGGGGCAGGCCCGATTCATACACGATGTCGACTCGTTCAATCTGTTACTCGACGATGTGGTCGCACATCAAAAGCACCACCGCTATCAAGGCACGCTACGGCGCGTCGGTATTGCACCACACTCGCTACGTGCAGCAACACCGGCGGAATTGAAACTGATCATCGCCCATCTGGACTCCATCGACCCCACTGCACCCGTGCATATCCATGCCGCTGAGCAATTGAAGGAGGTGAACGATTGCCTCACCTGGAGCCACAAGCGGCCAGTGGCGTGGTTGCTCGACAACATGAACATCAATGCCCGCTGGTGCCTGGTGCATGCGACGCATCTCGACGACGATGAAACGTTTCGCTTGGCGAAAAGTGGCACAGTGGCAGGACTATGCCCGAGTACCGAAGCGAATCTGGGTGACGGCGTTTTCAACGCGCCGGATTATTTTTTGCAAAACGGTCGCTGGGCGATCGGCGGCGATAGCCACGTCGGCGTGGAGCCATTTCGCGAGCTTGCATTGATCGAATATTCGCAGCGCCTGATCAGCGCGCGGCGCAATATTCTTGCCACACCCGGTGTCGCATCCATCGGCGGCGGCTTGTACCGGCAGGCATTGACCGGTGGCGCGCAGGCATCAGGGCAACGCATCGGTGCGATCGCCGCGCAGTGTCACGCCGATCTGGTGGTATTGAACAATGAGGATGTCGCACTGGTCGAGCACGAGGGCGACGCGCTGCTGGATGCAGCGATCTTTGGTCCATCGCGGCGACCGGTTCGCGATGTGATGGCGGGAGGTACGTGGGTGGTGCGCGGCGGG
>JANOKK010000596.1:0-2498 GCA_031419255.1 Betaproteobacteria bacterium | reverse complement strand
CCGTCGCGATCGCCGCCAATCCAGGAGCCCATACGAAAAAACGCCGGAATGCGTTCGCCGCCACCGAGTGCGCTTTCGATGTCAGCGTAAATTTTCGGCAATTCCGAAAGAAATGTGTAGCGATAAAAACTCAGGCCATTTTCGATCTCGTCGATCACCCGCAAACGCGACAGTCTCAGCATCGCTGTTTGCCACAATTGCAGCACCGAACGCCGGAGCTGCTCTTCCGTTTCCGCCTGCTCTTCCGGCAGCAAATCGCTGCGCTCCAGATACGACATCAACCGCGCGATTTCACGTTCGCTATCGAGCACCGATTTGCGCTGCACTTCGGTCGGGTGTGCGGTCAAGACCGGGCTCACCAATGTGCCGCGCAGCCAATCGCGAATCGCGTCGGACGAAATGTCGCGCGCGCTCAAGGTGGCGAGTGCATGCTTCAGGCTGCCGGTTTGCGGCGGCGAATTCGCCAGCCGATGGGCGCGGCGGCGGCGGTTTTGATGACGGTCCTCGGCGATATTGGCGAGCAGCGAAAAGTGACTGAATGCCCGCACTACGTTCAAAGTCTGTTCAATCGACAGCCCGTCGAGCTCATGATCGAGCTGGCCCTTCAACGCGGTGATATCCTCGTCAGCGTTCTGCGCCGCCGTGCGCCGCAGCGCGACCGCGAGTTTGCGGATGTGCTCGATGCGCTGGTAAATGACATCGCCGTTCGCGGCGCGCACGACATCGCCGAGCATGCGCCCGAGGAATTGAATCTCCTGCCCGAGACGGGCGTCTTTTTCATCTTGCGTCACAACGTGGGGCTCCCGAGGACCATGTTCAAGAATGTGCGGGCGGTACGAGGCACCCCGCAAGTAGTTTTGTTCTAAGGAATTTCCGATCAAGTCCTTCGACAGGCTCAGGACGAACGGTAACTTGTTGAGTCCGTTCGTCGTGAGCTTGTCGAACCACGCTCAAAATAGACTTGGTCAGACCTTTCCCAATTCCAGATCGCCGCACCTGTCATTCTGAACGAGGTGAAGGATCGGGTCATGGCGAGTTCCTTCACTTCGTTCAGGATGACACAGTCGCTTTGATAGTGATGTGGCACTATTTCCGGCTATGCGAAACCATGTGCGCCAGTCGCCGATCCGGCGCGAGCTTTTCAACCGGCAACTCCTGCGGATCCGGCAACGAGGGTAGATTTTTTTCGTCCGCGCCGGTGCGCATCGCGACACCGACCGCGAGAATATCGATCACCAGCAAGAACAGCACGCGGCTGATCATCGGCACTTGCGTCGCGACATCTTCACCGTGTTCCACCGCGATGGTGATATTGGCGTGTTTGGCCAGTGGCGATTGATTGGCGGTGATGGCGATGATGGTGGCGCCGCGTTCACGCGCGGTTTCCACGGCGAGATTCAATCCCGCGATCCGCCCGGTACTGGACACCACCACGACTACATCGTCGGCGGTCAATACATTGGCCACCATCAGCTGCAAACGCGGCTCGGTATAGGCGCTGGTAGCGAGGCCGAAGCGCAAGAATTTGTACTGCGCGTCTTCGGCCACAACGCCGTAATTGCCGACGGCGAAAAATTCGATGCGCTTCGCTTTGATGAGCGCATCGATCGCCTGATCGATTGCCTTGCGGTTCAACTGATCGCGCATTTGCAGAATCGCGCTCGCGGTGTTGCCGAGTACCTTGTCGCTCAATTCCAACGACGTGTCGTTATTGGTCACCTGCGTATGCGTAACCGGAATGGTGCCGGTCAAGCTCGCGGCGAGGCGCAATTTGAAATCGGACAAACCTTCGCAACCCAGCGTGCGGCAAAAACGCACGACGGTCGGCTGGCTCACCTCGGCGGCGCGAGCGATTTCGACAATCGGATCACTCAGCATTGTGCGTGGGCGCGACAGCACCAGATTCGCGACTCGGCGCTCAGCCGGCGACAGATCCGCCTGCGACACGCGAATGCGCTCCAATATCGATGAGCCGGTGCCGCGCTTCCTGAGCTGCGCATCGAGAATCGCGGCAACCCCGACGAAGGTCGCGCTGTCGGCCGTGATCACATAAGTCGGAATGTGCGCGACATACGCCGAGAAGCGCCCCTTCGATTCGAAGCGTTGGCGAAACGGCGAGGCATCAAAATATTTTCCCAGGCGCGGCACGATCGAGCCGCCGATGTAGATGCCGCCAAACGTGCCCAGCGTCACTGCAAGGTTGGCCGCCACGCCGCCGAGAATTCCGCAGAACAAATCCAGCGCTTGCGCGCACTCCGCATTCTGACCTTTGATGCCGCGCGTGGTGATCGCGGTCGCGGCCAACGGCTCGATCGTTTTGCCGGCCACGTGTTGCACCGCGCGATGAATCAATTCGAGTCCACTGCCCGAGATCAGCCGTTCAGCCGAGACATGCGGAAATTGCGTCCAGGCGTATTCGAGAATCGCGATCTCGCGTTTATCCATCGGCGCAAAGCTTACGTGGCCACCCTGCGAGCCGAGCGAAATCCAGCCATCGT
>JANOKK010000595.1:0-3314 GCA_031419255.1 Betaproteobacteria bacterium | reverse complement strand
GCTGCGACGAGATCCTTCGTTTCACTCAGGATGACAACCGCATTTGTTCTGCTGCTGAAAGTGGGCTACTTGGTGGTAAACGTAAACACGCCGTCCCAATTCGCGCCCGGCGGCTTCGCGCGCAGATTCTGCACTCGGTCGATATACACCTGATAGACCTTGCGCTTCGGGTCGGCCTCGGAGAGTTTCACCAGTGCCGTCTCGGCATCGTCCCAATTTTGCTGGCGGTATTTATCAAGCGCGCGGTGGAAGCGGTCGATCTCATCAAGAATTTGATCGGCCACTTCGCCTTTGACGCCGACCGGCTCGAAAATCGATATCGGCTCGAGCTTGCCTTTGACGCGCACCCGGTCGACCTCGCGGTACACCACACTCGGCACCGATTTGACAATGTTCTCCGAGGCCAGAATGCCCACGCCGTACTCCTTCGTGAGTCCCTCGAGGCGCGACGCCAGATTCACAGCGTCGCCCAGTACCGTGTATGCGCGCCGGAAAGTGGAACCCATGTCGCCGACGTTCATCATCCCGCAATTGAGGCCGACGCCGATTTCCAGTTTCGGCCACCCGCGCTTGACGAAATCGGGGCCGATCATTTTTATTTGCCGCTGCATTTCCAATGCCGAGTGCAGCGCATGCTCGGCGTGTTTTTCATCGCGCAGCGGCGCACCCCAGAACGCCATGATCGCGTCGCCAATGTACTTGTCGATGGTACCTCGGTCGGCCTGGATGGTCTTGGTCATCTCGGTCAAATAGGCATTCATCATCGCCGTCAATTCGGTCGGTGCGAGGCCTTCCGAAATCGTCGTGAAATTGCGCACGTCCGAGAACAGCACCGTCATGTCGCGGCTCTCGCCTTTGGTGGTGTAGGTGCCGGGATCCTTGGCCATTTCCTCGACCAATTCCTTCGGCACATAGGTGCCGAAAATGCCGGTGATCTGCCGCTTGGATCGCGCCTCGATAAAGAAGCCGTAGGTCATGTTCAGCAGGTAGAGCAGACCGATCATCAACAGCGGCATTGCGAGCGGCAGGACATAGCCTGCGTACCACCAATACATGTTGAATGCGGTATAGGCCGCCGCGACCAATCCAGAAATTCCCGTTGCAAAGGCTGGATTCAATTTCACCAGCGCCAACGCGAGTGGAATGCCGAGCAATAGAACTGTCCACGAGTGTATGGCAAGCTCAAACTGAGGTCGTTGCTTCAAGTTATTGTCCAGATAACCGGATACGAGATTGGCGTGCGTCTCGACCCCCGGATAGACCTCGTTCACCGGCGTATTGCGCAAATCGAATAGTCCTTGCACGGTGGTGCCAACGAACGCAATCTTGCCTGCCAGCTCGCCGGGCGTGAGCTTTCCGCGCATGATGTCGGTCGCGGAAATATAGCGAAACATCGGGTTGCGTCCGCGGTACGGAATGAACGTGGCACCGTCACTGTCAAGCGGGATGACCGTGTCGCGCAATTTAATATGCTTCAGTTTCGGACGACGATCACCTTCGTCATCGCGAAGCGTGATTTTGATCGGTTCATTGTCAAGAAATGTCCGGTAAGTCGCGAGCGAAAGCGACTCGTAGTAACCATCCTTGTATCGGATAAACATCGGGATGCGACGCAATACTCCATCGAAATCCACCCTTGGCAGAATATGCCCGGTTGCCGACGCGGCATCTTGAAGTGTCCTCAAGTTACCGCTGAAGCCATCGATCACTTGCGATTCGACCGGGCTCTTGAAAGCGCTTGCGAGAAATGTGGGCTGCGGCAGTACGCCAAATTCGACGTTACCCGTCACTGCTTGTGCACTGTTGCCGGCGAACGCGAGCACGACGGGATATTTCTTCATCGTTGCCGCAAACTGCGCATCGTAATCGAGCGTTGTGCGAAGTTCGTTCAATTTCTCCTGATATTCCGCGTTCGACTTGAAGACTGTTTTTCCGAGCGACTCAAGCGTACTTAGGCCGGAACTGCTGTCGGGTTCGGTGAAGAACACGTCGAACCCAACCACTTTCAACTTGTAGACGTCGAACAACTGTGTCAGCAATAGCACCCAGCGATCGCGTGAGAGCGGCCAGCGGCCTTCTGCGGCCAAGGTTCGTTCATCGATGTCGATGATAACGATTCGAGGATCGATTTTCTCGGGCATTGTCGCCCGCAGGCGGATGTCGTAGGCTTGTTCCTCGATGCGTTGCAAAAACGAAATGGAGCCGCGAGCGCGATCATCGTTAATGGAGAAATCAATAATGTAATAGGCGACAAAAAGCGCGACGATCCCCAGCCCCAAACTCGCGCGGATGATCGCGTTGATCGACGAAAAATACTTGGTCCAAAGTGCGGCGAGTTTGTTCATCACATGGCTCCGTGGCACAAAAACAAACACGGGACTTCTGGTCTAGTGTGCATCGATCGTGCCTCCCGGCGTGTGCGCCAATTGTCGTGCAACGCTTATTTGTTGTGCTGAAGTTTACCCCAAAGCCGTCGTGCTCCTTCTGACCGCCAAGTGTTTTCCTTGTAACGGGACTCATGTCGACTTCGATACGTACAGCAAGCACTGGCGAGGTGTTTGGAGGCTTTGTTGCTGAAGATGCCCGCCCATCCTTGTGTTTTGCAGTTTCTCGTAGACCGCAGCCATCCGGCAATGAGTAGTCCGGTTGAGTTTGGCAAAAGTACACCCGTGATAACATCACGAACCGTTGAACCGAACGCGCGATTTGCACTACTCAGTCGTGAACTCAATTCACTTTTAGGGAGCTTGCATGAAATATTCTGAAGAAGCCGATGATCCGCGCCGCCGCGTCTTGATTCAGGCGCTGTCTGCCGGCCTGTTTACGCTGAGTATTCCCGAGGCCGGTGCGCAGGTGGCCAATATCTTCGGCAGCAAACCCGCGCGGCTGCCTCCGGATCGATCAATTTATCGGATTTCCGGCAGCGCCACCGTGAATGACAAACCCGCGACGCTTGATACAAAAATCGTGCCCGGCGATACCGTCAAGACCAGCAAAGACAGTGAGCTGGTCATGGTGGTGAATACCAATGCGATGATTCTGCGCGGCGGCAGCAACGTGATTATCGAGGCCGAAAAGAAACAGGATTCGCTGATTATTTCCGGCCTGCGCATGTTGTCCGGCGCGCTGCTATCGGTATCGCGCAATACGCCGATGCGCGTGCGCAGCCCAACCGCGACCATCGGTATTCGCGGCACCGGCTTCTATATCGAAGCGGAAGAGGATCAAACCTATTTTTGCACCTGCTACGGCTCGACCGAGGTGGCGTCGACGTCCGATCCGCAGTACAAGGAAACCATCACCGCCAAGCAACA
>JANOKK010000594.1:0-4261 GCA_031419255.1 Betaproteobacteria bacterium | reverse complement strand
GTCGCTTCGGGCTTCGCGGCGGCGCCACCGAGGCTGCGCATACGAATCGAGGCGCTGGAGGTTTGCGATGCCGCCTGTGCTACCACCTGTGAGGACACTTTCCACTTGGTTTCGCGCAACGTCGGCGGCGGTCCGATCTTGGCCGTCACTTCGGCATCGCCAACAACGAAATCGCCTGGCCCTTTGAGTACGAATTCCTTGCCAGAAAGCAGGTACATAACCCCCACCGAGCATTCGCGCGCGCAATTGATGCGTGCGCCTTTTTTGATTTCCGCCATCAACGCTACTTTACCGGCGTCGAGCACCGCTTCACCCTTGATGTCGGTGATGAACGCGATACCGGATTGCGCCTGCGCGGCAATGGCGGAACCCATCGCTGCCGAGGCAATCATGATTGCGGAAAATATTTGTTTTGTTTTCATCGTCATCTCCCAAAAATACACCGCCAATAAGGTTAATGCAACGTAGCTGATGGTGCCGCCAATTGCGCAACATTCGCCGACTTTCCACCATCGACACCCCACAAATGCATCGCGGTATGCCCACGGATCGCCTGCTCGCCAAAATCGATAAACTCAAACGCGTCACCCAACTGCGCTTTCAACGATTCAGTCAACACAATCGGCGCGCCCAGTCGCTTGGTCAACCCCTCCACTCTGGAGGCCACGTTGACGGCGTCGCCGATGGCGGAGTAGTTGTTGCGCTCGGTAGAGCCGATAATGCCGACCACCGCTTTGCCGTAGTTTATGCCTATTCCAATTTTCAGGTGCGGCAATCCTTCGGCCACGAATTCTTCGTTCAATTGCTTCAGCGCCGCCACCATATCGATCGCACATTTCACGGCGTTGACGCAGGGGTCGCCCACACTGCGCGGCGCGCCGAACAACACCATCATGCCGTCGCCCATGAATTTATCCATGGTGCCATCGTAGCGATGAACGCAGGCAACCATGCGATCGAAATAGCGCGTGAGCAGATTGGTGACATTCTCCGGCGAGAGTGTTTCTGACATGCCAGTAAAGCCGCGAATATCGCTGAAGAGCACGCATATTTCCGCCGTTTTTGCCGATTTTCCTGCCGATAGATTTCCCGCCAACATTTCCTGCAACACGGCCGGGGAAACGCTGCCGGAGAAGGATTGCTTGAAGCGGTTTTTTTCGAGCAAAGTCTTGACGCCATCCGCCGTTGCGCCTACCGCGACGGCGATCCACAACATTGCAAGCAACGATACTGCGGGAATGAGTAGTTTGGCTGTGATCAAGATCACTGAAATCGAAATAATCAACACGGGGGCGACAAAAAAGGCGAACCAGTATGTGTACCGGTTAGATGGGACAAAGACGAACCCGAGCAGCAGCGCGAATACCAGCCAGGTTATGGCGTCTGGCATGGGCGTGATGAGTCCGTCACCCAATAGGCTGCGCAAGGTTTGGAAATGCACAATGACACCGGGCTGGTTCAATGTCATTTCGCCCTTAAGATTTCGCTCCCATTCAGAAAGTGCGACCGGGAGTTGCCAGCGGTCTTGCGCCCCTACGACAGAACCAATCAGTACGACTTTTCCCCCAAACTGGCGCTTGAGTTCGTCAATATTGCCCGCAGCCTTCCATGCAATGACTTTTTGCATTGGCACATAGTTGAGCACACCGCCAATGCTGAAGTCGATAAAACCTGATTCCGCCTTCTTGCCGAGTAGCCGCGCGATGTGTCCCGAAAATGCCGGCAATGAACCTGTGCCAACCGTCTCGAACTCATTGAAACGGCGGGCAACCCGGTCTTTGTCCTCCAACACCTTGTCAATTGCAAACGATTCGTCCGTCAATACCTTCAGGAACGTCGGATGAATTTGAAACAACCTGCCGGTTCGATCGAACGTATGTACGACGACGAACGGCGCGGTTCGCTTGATGTGGGCGAGGCTGCGCAAGAATGCGATATCGAGGCCAGGAAGAATGTGGTCAAAGGAGCGCGAAGGTAAAACGACATCCATGCCGATCAACCCAGGCTCGGAAACCGCAAGCGCATCAAGCAACTCTGCAAAATGCTTGTGCCACATCGCAATCGGCTCGTCGAAAGCGTCTTCGGCCGATTCGTCGATGCCGATCAGCACCGGCTCAACTTTGGCAGGACGCGGGAAATTCGCGCGCAGGAACTTCATCTGCAGGTCGAAGGACATGCGTTCCAGGACACCCAAAACCGCCTGATCGGCCGTCGGCACGCGTGACAATGCCAGAAAAATCAACGCAGCGATGGCGAGCAATATCGCGCCTTGCGACACCTTGTGATTCCACCATTTGCTCAATGTGCCAGCTATATCCAACGCTTTCTCCCGCGCCGCAAATGCGTATGAAGCATCTTGATTTTATGATCCGTTCACGCTTGTGGCACTATTCTAACGGCCCCTCTCAGAAATCCAACCAGAAATCATGACCCAATCTACAAAATCGTTTGGGGTTTTCGACTACATCATTGTCGGTGCCGGCACCGCCGGCTGCGTGCTTGCCAATCGATTATCGGCTGACCCCGACGTGAAGGTCTTGCTGCTGGAAGCGGGCGGCAAAGACGACTGGATCTGGATCCACATTCCGGTTGGGTATCTTTTTTGCATCGGCAACCCGCGCACCGATTGGTGCTATCGCACCGAACCGTGTGACGGTTTGAACGGCCGCTCGATTCTGTATGCGCGCGGGAAAGTGCTGGGCGGTTGTTCCTCGATCAACGCAATGATTTATATGCGAGGTCAGGCTGGCGATTACGACGGCTGGGCGGCAATGGGTAACTCTGGCTGGTCGTGGAACGATGTATTTCCGATATTCAAACGCTCTGAAGATCACCACGCGGGCGGTAGCGACATCCATGGCACGGGCGGCGAATGGCGGGTCGAAGAGCAGCGACTCGATTGGAAAATTCTCAACGCATGGCGCGACGCGGCCGAGCAATGCGGCATCCCGAAAATTGCCGATTTCAATGGCGGCGACAACTTTGGTTCAGCGCGTTTTCAGGTCAACCAACGCATGGGGGTGCGCTGGAATGCATCTAAAGCATTTCTGCGGCCAGTGATGACGCGACCGAATCTCACCGTCCTCACGAATGTGCTTGTGAAAAAAATTATCCTTAATACTCGCGACGGCGTTCGGCGCGCGCACGGTGTTGAGTTCATCCAGGGCAACCAAACCTTCATCGCTGATGCGCAATGCGAAACGATTCTTGCCTCAGGCGCAATCAATTCGCCGCAACTATTGCAACTCTCCGGTATCGGGCCGCGCAAATTGCTGGAGAAATACGGCATCGATGTGCGTCATGAGTTACCGGGTGTCGGCGAAAACCTGCAGGATCATTTGCAATTGCGCATGGCCTTCAAGGTGCGCGGCGTGCCGACGTTGAATGAACAGGCGAACAGTCTGATCGGCAAAACTCGCATGGGTTTGCAATACGCACTGTTTCGCAGCGGGCCTTTGACGATGGCACCGTCGCAGCTAGGCGCATTTGCAAAATCGAGTGCGGATGTAGCAAGGGCGAATCTCGAATTTCACGTGCAGCCGGTGTCGCTGGACAAATTCGGCGACCCGCCACATCCATTCCCGGCGTTCACTGCGAGCGTCTGCAATCTGCGACCGGAGAGTCGCGGCTTTGTGCGCATTCAAAGTGCGGACGCGTTGCAACATCCAGTGATTCAGCCCAACTATCTCTCAACGGAACAAGATCGCCGCGTGGCCGTTGAATCGTTGAGACTGGCCCGACGAATATCTGGTGCTGACGCGCTGGCAAAATATCATCCGCAGGAGTTCATGCCTGGGGCGTCGTATCAAAGTGACGATGCGCTGATTGACGCTGCCGGAAATGTAGGCACCACCATTTTCCATCCGGTGGGGACATGCAAAATGGGCCCAGCGAGCGATCCGCAGGCGGTAGTGGATGCTCGCTTGCGCGTGCACGGTGTCGCGCAACTGCGCGTTGTCGATGCTTCGATCATGCCGACCATCACCTCGGGAAACACCAATTCGCCGACCGTGATGATCGCCGAGCGTGGCAGCGAAATGATTCGTGAAGACCGCAGGGCGCGCGTCTGAGCCGCGCCACAAATTTGGTGCCTGTGCCACATTCAATGCGAACAACCCTAGCACTGGCGGGGCGTGTAGAGCATTTATGCCCGCAATACCGCGCCGGTATTGGGCTTTCGTCGTTTGATCGTCATGAATAAGCAGAATTCGGGCAACACTGATTCACTGCTCGCCTGGTACTTTGTCGTGATCTGGGGTGC
>JANOKK010000593.1:0-1853 GCA_031419255.1 Betaproteobacteria bacterium | reverse complement strand
CCGGCCTGCGCCGGGATGACGGAGGCGTGAAGAACTCCGGTTTCCTATCGCACGTATCGTCGCAATGAAATAGAAAAATGAACCTCGCCCTTTTCGATCTCGACTACACCTTGTTGAATGGCGACAGCGATCACGCCTGGGGGCAATTCCTGGTCGAAGCGGGTATGGTCGATGGTGACGACTTCAAGAAAAAAAACGACGCCTTCTGGGCGCAATACAAGGCCGGCACTTTGAACGTAAATGAATATCTGGCGTTCGCGCTGGCGATGATTAAAGGCAAAACGCCCGCCGAATTGAAACCGTTGCACGATCGCTACATGGTAGAAAAAATCGAGCCGATGGTCACGGCCGAAGCGCTCGCATTGGTGGATAAACACAAGGACGATCTTTGCGCCGTGGTGACCGCCACCAATTCATTTATCACCACACCGGTGGCAGCGCGTTTCGGCATCGCGCATTTGATCGCCTGCGACGCCGAAATCGGCGATGGCCGCTACACTGGCAAGGTTGCCGGACTGCCTTCGTTTCGCGAGGGCAAAGTCACTCGCGTTAACGCGTGGCTGGCGGCCATGGGGAAAAAAATGTCTGACTTCGAACGAAGTTATTTCTACTCCGATTCGCTGAATGATCTGCCGCTTTTGTCGGTGGTGACGAATCCCGTCGCCGTCAATCCAGACACCACTCTGCGCGACCATGCCCAGACGCAGGGCTGGCCGATTCTTGCGCTTCACTGACGGCAAAAATACGTGATCAAAAAATTTATTCAACGCGTATTTGGTGGCGGCAAGTCTACGGAAACAGCGAAGCCCGCCAAAGCGCACAAAGTCAGCGCCGGCAAAGACGTCTGGCGCATTTACCCGCAAGCTGAGCACGGCATCCACCGCGACGATTTGTCGGACGCCGCCATCACCGTCTGCGAAGGTTTGCAGAAAGCGGGCTACAAGGCGTTCGTGGTCGGCGGCGCGGTGCGCGATTTGTTGCTCGGTCGGCATCCGAAAGACTTCGACGTCGCCACCGATGCCACGCCCGAGCAGGTGCGCGGCGTGTTTCGACGCGCCCGCATTATCGGTCGCCGGTTTCGCCTCGTGCATGTGATGTTCCGCGACGAGACCATTGAAGTCTCCACCTTCCGCTCCGCACATCCGGCGGCCGATCCCGAAGCGGATGCCGATGAAGGCGTGAACAACAATCGCGCGCGCGCCGATGAGCATGGTCGGCTGCTGCGCGACAACGTGTTCGGCAATCAGGAAGAAGATGCGATCCGCCGCGATTTTACGATGAACGCGTTGTTCTACGATCCGGCAAAGGAGGAAGTGTGGGATTACGTGCATGGCGTCGCGGATATCCAGAAAAAACGCGTCGTCATGATCGGTGACCCTGACGCCCGTTACCGCGAAGATCCGGTGCGCATGTTGCGCGCGGCGCGTCTCGCTTCGAAACTTGAATTCACGATCGATCCGCCGACCGAAAAACCGATCGCCACACTTGCCACGTTGCTGGACAATGTCCCGACTGCGCGCATTTTCGATGAGATGTTAAAGCTGCTGTTTTCAGGGCACGCACTGGTTGGCCTTGAGAAACTGCGCGAATTGGGATTGCATCTCGGCATGTTGCCGGTGCTCGATAAATTATTTGATGATCCCGCGACGCGCCCATTCGTGACACTCGCCTTGCAACGCACCGATGAACGTATCCGCGACGAAAAAGGCGTGTCGCCGCCCTTCCTGTTCGCGGCATTGTTCTGGCATCCGATGGTAGCGCGCTGGCAGAAGATCGAAGCAAGCGGCGTGCGGCCTTTGCAGGCGATGCATCTCGCAATGGATGAGGTGCTGGATGAGCAACGCAAATCGCTC